>NZ_JBHUDD010000048.1:0-22195 GCF_042677865.1 Lacimonas salitolerans
GGTCGCGGTGGCGACGCGAGCATCAAGTCGCTGCCGCCATCGCACATCGAAAGACTCGCCATAATGCGCAACTGTAGTACTATTGCCTGTGGGGCACGCGCAACGCGCCTGCCGATCAGGCCGAGCAGTACGGCTGGCAATGCGCGTCGCTGGCCGAAGGCCTGACCGAAGAAGACCGCGACGAGGGCGCGCGGATCGCCGCGACGTTCTAGACGTCTGTGAAACGCACCTTGCCGATGAACGGCAGGTTGCGGTTTCGCTGGGCATAGTCGATGCCATAGCCCACCACGAATTCATCCGGGATTTCGAACCCGGTCCAATCGGCCTTGACCTGCGCCTCGCGGCGCGTCGGCTTGTCCAGCAGCGCGATGGTGCGCAGGCGTCGGGGTTTGCGCGCCTTGAGCATCCCGATGACGTGAAACAGTGTGTGGCCGGTATCGACGATATCCTCGACCACCAGCACGTCGCGGCCCTCGATGGCGCCGCGCAGGTCCTTGAGGATCTTGACCTCGCGGCTGCTTTGCATGGCATTGCCGTAGCTGGATGCTTCCAGAAAATCCACCTCGACCGGCAGATCCAGTTCGCGCACCAGATCGGCGATAAAGACAAACGACCCGCGCAGCAGGCCCACCACGACAAGTTGATCGGTGTCGGAAAATTCCGCCGCGATCTCGCGCGACAGGTCTTCGACCCGGGCGGCGATGGTCTTGGCCGAGATCATTTCGTCGATGACATAAGGACGCTGGGTCATTTGTTTCCCTTGCATTTTTGTGCGCACAATACGAAACGAGGCTCCACTGTCACGATAAAAAGAGACCCCATGCCCACCCACGCCGAGACACGCCATCTGCCCTATTCCGCCCAGCAGATGTATGACCTTGTCGCCGATGTTGCGGCCTATCCGGAGTTCCTGCCCTGGACGGCGGCGGCACGGGTACGGTCCGTGACGCCGCAGGACGACGGCAGCGAGGTGATGGAGGCGGATCTGGTGATTTCCTTCAAGGTGTTTCGCGAACGGTTCGGCAGCCGCGTGATCCTGCGGCCACAGGATTGGCATATCCAGACCGAGTATCTGGACGGGCCGTTCAAATACATGAAATCCAATTGGAAATTCAAGGACATGAAAGACGGCGTTGAAGTTTTCTTTGATGTCGATTTCGAATTCAGAAACCGTCTGCTGCAGGGCGCTGCCAGCATGTTCTTTCATGACGCGATGCAGCGCATCGTGCGCGCCTTCGAATCGCGGGCCAAAGACCTGTACGGGGCAAAGAACACATGACTTTCACCTCTCAACTTTCTGACTTTGCGTCAGAAATTTCCGCCAAGGACGTGTCGTCCGAGGCTGCTCAGATGCTGCGCCTGTCGCTGCTGGACTGGTTGGCCGTGGGCGTGGCCGGGGTAGACGAGCCGGTGTCGCGCATCACCCGAGAGATGGTTCTGACCGAAGGCGGCGCGGCGCAGGCCAGCCTGTTCGGATCGGACACCCGTCTGCCGGCCCGCGCCGCCGCTTTGACGAATGGCGCGACGAGCCATGCGTTGGACTATGACGACACGCATTTCGCCCATATCGGCCATCCGTCGGTGGCAGTGTTTCCGGCGGCATTGGCCGTGGCGCAGGCCACCGGAGCCGATGGCGCCGCATTTCGCCACGCGGCCCTGATCGGGATCGAGGCGTCGATCCGCGTAGGCGTCTGGCTGGGCCGCGCGCATTACCAGACCGGGTTTCACCAGACCGCCACCGCAGGTGCCTTTGGCGCCGGGCTGGCAGCGGCGCGTCTGATGGGTCTTGGGGCAGGGGATATGGCCATGGTTCTGGGCCTGCTGGCGACACGCGCCAGTGGCTTGAAATCGCAGTTCGGCACCATGGGCAAGCCTTTCAACGCCGGGCTGGCCGCCGCCAACGGGGTCGAGGCGGCGCAACTGGTGGCACGCGGCTTTGTGGCCAACCCCGATGCGTTGGAATCAGCCCAAGGGTTCGGGCCGACCCACGCCGGCGAAGACATTCAAAGTGCCGCGCAAGGCATTGGCAAGGAATGGTTGTTTGAGACAGTCAGCCACAAGTTCCATGCCTGCTGCCACGGGTTGCATGCCGCGCTTGAGGCGCAGGCGGCGCTGCTTCCAATCGACGCGGACGCCGTGCAGGCCATCACCGTATGCACCCATCCGCGCTGGATGTCCGTGTGCAACCAGCCTGCGCCGGACACCGGATTGGGCGCGAAGTTCAGCTACGCCACCGTGTTGCCGATGCAGATCCTGGGCCACGACACTGCGCGGCTGGACAGCTACAACGCGCAGGTTTGCGCCGATGCCGCGCTGCGTGGATTGCGCGACAAGGTTCAGGTGCTGGCCGATGACAGCCTGACCGAGATGCAGGCACATCTGACGATCACGCTGGCCGATCGCTCGGTCGAGACGTCGCATGACCTGGATGCGCCGATCGCTTTGGCAGATCGTCAGGCACGCCTGATGGCCAAGGCTGGCAGCCTTCTGGGTGAGGAACGCGCCGCAAAGGCTTGGCAGATCATTGAGAACGGTGCAGCTCCCGAGGACGTGGGCGAGATGCAGTCTGCGTGATCTGCCTTATCCAATAGTCGCATAATCAGTATTATGTAAATATAAGCCCTGATGGATTGCGGGCTTGCCGGTTTCTGGTAGTACCTTGTAATGTTGCGCTGTCCCAATCATTTCCGCGTAAGGGTTCATGATCAGCAGCCGGTATCTTGACGCCTTGACCACCACGCAGTCGGTCGAGGAATTGTGGACGATGCACACCCGGCGCATGGACAGCTACGGGTTTGATCGCCTGCTGTATGGGTTCACGCGCTATCGCTCGGCCACGTCTTTGGGTGATCCCGATGATTTCGTGATCCTGACCAACCATCCCGACAGCTATACCCAAGGGTTCATTGGCGGCGGCTTGTACAAGAACGCACCGATGACAAAATGGGCGCTGGCCAATGAAGGCAGTTGCAGTTGGCGCGTGATGGCCGACCGGATCATCCGCAACACACTGAGTGATGCCGAGCGCGAGGTTGTGGCGTTCAACCTGTCGCACAAGGTGCATGCAGGCTATTCGATCAGCTTTCGCTCGATCTCGCCCCAGTCCAAGGGCGCGATTGCGCTGACGGCGCGCGCCGACATGGTTCAGGATCAGGTCGACGAGATATGGGAGCAGCACGGGGCCGACATCACCGTGATGAACAACATCGTGCACCTCAAGGTGATGACCCTGCCCCATTTCGGCCCATCCCGCGTTTTGACCAAGCGCCAGCGCGAGGTGCTGGAATGGGTCGGTGACGGCAAGACCACGCAGGATATCGCGACCCTGCTGGGTCTGACCCCCGCGACCATCGAAAAGCACCTGCGCCTTGCCCGCGCGGCGCTGAGCGTGGAAACCACCGCTCAGGCTGTTCTGAAAGCGGCATTCCAGAACCAGATGTTCATTCTGGAGCCGTGAAAAAACTGTGAAATACCCCCAAGTAGGGATTCCCGTACTTCCATGACGCCGGGGAAGGCGGCAAGGTGACCGTGTTCCGTGAGTGGTGGCTTTTGCCTGGAACACAAGGGTCGGACCTCTGCGATTTCAGGGCTCTCCGACCCTACACCACCGGGGTGCCGTGTATGTTCCGCGCGTAACCTCGGGTGATCGTACCCTTCATCCCCAATGTCTCGGGGTCCGGTTTCTATTTGGCCGGTGCCGCTCCTTCGGGGGTGGCACCGCGCCGCAGGTCGGGACAGCGAATTTCAAGGCGGCGAGTATCATCGCCTGCGAGGATTGGACTGAAAAATCATTTAAATTTCGCAAGGGGATTGGGTGCACGGCGATGGCGGGCATCCTCTGACTTGTGCGGTGCCAGTGCGCGTTGGAAGCAGCGCGATGTTTACGGAAAACGGCGCCGCCCTTTGGGTGACGCCGTTTTCTTTTTCAGCCGTACCAATCTGCGGTTCAGCCCTGCGAAACCTTGGCAACCTCTGCAGCGAAATCCTCTTTTTCCACTGCGATGCCTTCGCCGACTTCCAGGCGGACAAAGCCCGTGATCTCGACGCCCGCTTCTTTTGCGGCCGCTTCGACCGTCAGGTCGGGGTTAACTACGAAGTTCTGGCCCAGAAGCGTCACTTCGCTCATGAACTTTGCCATGCGGCCGACGATCATCTTTTCGATGACGGCGTCGGGTTTGCCGGATTCGCGGGCGATCTCGATCTGCACCTGGCGTTCCTTTTCAACGACAGCCGGATCCAGATCATCCGAGGACAGCGACGCCGGGTTCACGGCGGCGATGTGCATGGCGACCTGCCGGCCAAACGCCTCGTCTCCGCCCTTCAGCGCGACCAGAACGCCGATCTTGCCCATGCCGTCGGCAGCCGCGTTGTGCACATAGGACACAACGGTGTCCCCTTCGATCGCGGCCATGCGGCGCAGCGACATGTTCTCGCCGATGGTGGCGATCTTGGCGGTGATCGTGTCGGCCACGGTCTTGCCACCCAGATCGGCGGCGTTCAGCGCATCAACGTCGGATGCCGAGACGGCGGCGGCGGCGATCTGCGACACCATTTCCTGGAAATCGGCGTTCTTGGCGACGAAATCGGTTTCCGAGTTCACTTCGACGGCGACGCCACGGCCACCCTCGACCTTGACGGCCACCAGGCCCTCTGCGGCAGTGCGGCCCGATTTCTTGGCGGCCTTGGCAAGACCCTTGGTGCGCAGCCAGTCAACTGCGGCCTCCATGTCGCCATTCGTTTCGGTCAGCGCTTTTTTCGCGTCCATCATGCCTGCGCCCGTCGTGTCGCGCAGTTCTTTCACCAGTGCGGCTGTGATCGCCATCGCGGGATCTCCCAATCTGTCTGAATGTTAAAGGGCGCGCGTTACATGCCACGCGCCCCATGTCGGTTCCGTGACGCCCTCGGGGTGCACCGGCGGCGTCCGGTAAAAATCAGGCGTTTGCAGAGGCGTCTTCGGCCACGGCCTCTTCCATCGGGGCAGCTTCGAGTGCACCCAGATCGACGCCAGCGGCCCCCATCTGTGCGGTCATGCCGTCCAGCGCCGCGCGGGCCACCAGATCGCAATACAGCGCGATGGCGCGGGCCGCGTCATCGTTGCCGGGGATGATGTAGTCGATCCCGAGGGGCGAGCAGTTGGTGTCGACGATGGCAACAACGGGGATGCCCAGCTTGTTGGCTTCGGCCACGGCCAGGGCTTCTTTTTTCACGTCGATGACGAACAGCATGTCGGGCACACCGCCCATTTCGCGGATACCGCCCAGCGAAGCCTGCAGCTTCTGCTGGTCACGCTCCATGTGCAGGCGCTCTTTCTTGGTCAGGCCTTCGGCGCCCTGCTCCATCTTCTCGTCGATCTGACGCAGACGGTTGATCGACTGCGACACGGTCTGCCAGTTGGTCAGCGTGCCACCCAGCCAGCGGTGGTTCATGTAGTACTGCGCGCATTTCTCGGCGGCATCGGCGATCGGCTGTGCGGCCTGACGCTTGGTGCCGACGAACAGGATGCGGCCGTTCTTGGCGACGCATTCGCGAATCGCGTTCAGCGCCGCGTCCAGCATCGGCACGGTCTGCTGGGTCAGGTCGAGAATGTGGATGCCGTTGCGCGCACCATAGATGAACTCGCCCATCTTGGGGTTCCAACGCTGCGTCTGGTGACCAAAGTGAACGCCAGCTTCCAACAGCTGACGCAAAGTGAACTCGGGAAGAGCCATGTCAGTTTCCTTTTCCGGTTTTCGCCTTGGCGGGGGTGACAGTGCGTATGCACCAACCGGCGGACATATGAGGATGTCTCCCCCATAGGCCCAAACCCCGCCTGCGGATTTCAGTGACGCGCGTATATAGGGGGCTTTGCCCATGCGCAACCCCGGTTGACGCTGCTACCTGTCGCGCAGGCGGCGATCCCGCACCTTGCGTGCGCCGCGCAAGACCAGCCCCAGCGCCACGCCCACGGCGATGGCCACCGCCAGATCGGCCAGCACGGTCAGGATCAGCGTGACCAGCAACAGCGCCAGATCGGCGCGCGGCAAGGCCATGTAGCCGCGCCAGTGCTGCGGCTCGGCCATGTTCCAGGCGGTGAGGATCAGCAAAGCGGCCAAAGCCGGCAGCGCCATCTGCCCCGCCAGCGGTGCAGCCAGCAGCAGTACGGCCAGCACCACCAGCGCATGGACCATGCCGGCGACCGGCGTGCGCCCGCCCGCGTTCACGTTGGTCGCCGTGCGGGCAATGGCACCGGTTGCAGGCAGCCCGCCCATCAGGGCCGCGCCAAGGTTGGCCGCACCCTGCGCCATCAACTCGGCATTGGGCCGGTGGCTGTGCTGGATCATGCGATCGGCCACCATCGCTGACAGCAGCGATTCGATCGCTGCCAGAAAGGCGATGAGCAGGGCCGAAGGCAGAACAGCGATCATCTTTTCGGTAGTGAACTCGGGCAATCGGGGCATCGGCAGTCCGGCAGGCAAGGGGCCGAAGCGGTCGGTGATGGTTTCCACCGGCCCGCCCAGCCACAGCGCCAGCCCCGAGCCTGCGGCCACCGCCAAGATCAGCCCGGGCCAGCGCGGGGCCAGACGCTTCAGCCCGACGATCAGACTACCCGTGATCAAAGTGATGATCAGCGCCTGCGGTGCAATGCTGGCCCGCGCCTCCCACAACGCGGCAAGTTTCGGCAGAAACTCGGCCGGCAGGTCGGCAATCCGCATCCCCAGCGCATCCTTGATCTGGCTGCTGGCGATGATCACCGCAATTCCGATGGTGAAGCCGTTGACCACCGGATCGGGCACATAGGCGATCAGCCGCCCCGCGCGCAGCAGCGCCGCCAGCACCAGAAACCCGCCCGCCATCAGCGTGGCAAGGATCAGCCCGTCATAGCCATGGGTCATGATGACACCGTGCACGACGACGATGAACGCTCCGGTCGGCCCGCCGATCTGCACCCGGCTGCCACCAAGCGCCGAGATCAGGAACCCCGCCACGATCGCCGTCACCAGCCCCTGCGCCGGTGTCGCGCCCGAGGCAATGGCGATGGCGATCGACAACGGAATCGCCACAAGCGCAACGGTGACACCTGCGACCACATCGGCCAGCAGCGCCCTGCCCCCGTAGCCCGGCAATGTCGACAGGATTTGCGGTTTCATGGCACAGCGTTACGCCTGCCGTATCCACCGCGCAATGGGGTTGGTGTTGGCCCGGTCAAAACGCCCACGAAGCGCAAAGCCTGACGTCATCCACTGCGCCTGCGCGATCCCTCTTGCCGGGGCTGCGGCTTGGAGGCATCAAGGGAGGATGACAAAAGCCCCGGAAATCCTGTGCGTCGGCTCGGTCCTGTGGGACGTGATCGGACGGTCCGCCTCGGCCATGCGGCAGGGATCGGACGTGCCGGGCCGGATCACGCGCGGCCCGGGCGGTGTGGCGCTGAACATCGCCATGGCGCTGGCGCGATTCGGATTGCGGCCTGCGTTGCTGTCTGCCGTCGGTCGCGACGGCGAAGGCGACGAACTGGTGGTGGCCTGCATCTCGCTGGGGCTGGGCACCGAATACCTGTATCGTTCCGACGATCTGCCCACCGATGTCTACATGGCCATCGAAGGGGCCAACGGGTTGATCGCCGCCATTGCCGATGCCCATTCGCTTGAGGCGGCGGGCGACAAGATCCTGCGCCCGTTGATGGACGGTCGGTTGGGCACCGCCCAGACCCCTTTCGCGGGCACCGTGGCGCTGGATGGCAACCTGACGCAAGCATTGCTGGAGCATATCGCCACAGCCCCTGCCCTTGCCCGCGCCGATCTGCGCGTGGCCCCGGCGTCCCCGGGCAAGGCCGAAAGGTTGCAACCGTTCCTGACCCATCCCCGTGCGGTGCTGTATGTGAACCTCGAAGAAGCCGGGTTGCTGGCGCAGACCCGGTTCGATGACAGCGCCAGTGCCGCCGATGCGCTGGTGAAACGCGGGGCCGCCCGCGTGCTGGTGACCGACGGTGGCCGCCCCGCATCCGAAGCGGCACAAACCGCGCCCACGATCAGCCATGCGCCCGCACCGGTGCTGATGACCCGCGTCACCGGCGCAGGCGACACATTCATGGCGGCGCATATCGCCGCCGAACTGGACGGCGCGCCGCGCGCGCAGGCGCTGATCCGCGCTCTGGAAGCCGCCGCCCGCTATGTATCCGGAGAAACCATCCCATGATCACCCCCACCCTGTCCCCCGAGGTTGCCGAGGCCCTGGCCGATGGCCGGGCCGTCGTGGCGCTGGAAAGCACGATCATCACCCATGGCATGCCCTGGCCGCAGAACCTCGAGACTGCGCGATCGGTCGAGGACACCGTGCGCGCCGCCGGGGCCGTGCCCGCCACCATCGCTGTGCTGGATGGCGTGCTGTATGCCGGGCTGACCGATGCGCAGCTAAGGGCGCTGGCGCAGGCGCAGGGCGTGGCGAAACTCAGCCGCGCCGATCTGGGCGCCTGCATGGCGCAGGGGCGCACCGGGGCCACGACCGTTGCCGCCACCATGATCGGTGCGCATCTGGCGGGCATCGGCGTGTTTGCCACCGGCGGGATCGGCGGTGTGCACAAGGGGGCCGAAACCAGCTTTGACATCTCGGCCGACCTGCACGAGCTGGCCCGCACGCCTGTCACCGTGGTCGCCGCCGGGGCCAAGGCGATCCTCGATCTGCCCAAGACGCTGGAAGTGCTGGAAACCCTTGGCGTGCCGGTCTTTGCCTATGGGCAGGATGATTTTCCGGCCTTCTGGTCGCGCGCCTCGGGTCTGGCCGCGCCGCTGCGCGCAGACGATCCCGCGCAGATTGCCGCCGCGCATCTCCTGCGCGCCGATCTGGGGCTAGGCGGCGGGCAGCTTGTCGGCAATCCGATCCCGGCCGACGACGAGATCCCCGGCGAGGTACTGGCCCCGGTGATCGCTCAGGCGCAGGCCGAAGCCGAGACGCAGGGCATTGCGGGCAAATCGGTAACGCCGTTCCTGTTGCAACGGATATTCGAACTGACCGAGGGCCGCAGTCTGACGGCCAACATTGCGTTGGTGCGCAACAATGCGCGTCTTGCAGCCGCCATTGCCCGGGAATTGGGCCAGCCATTCGCCTGAATGCATGCAGCCCCCGCAAGGTGTATTGTGGAGCAGCGCGCAAGCACATAAATATCGCCTATTGCGACCGATAGCCCAAGGCGGCCCATGACCAACCCGCTCGACCCCAAGAAACCGCTCGAAAAGCCCCGCAAGCCCGGTGTGTTTGCGCGTATGCGATCGTCCTTTCTGACAGGGATCGTGGTCATCGCCCCCGTCGGCCTGACCGTGTGGCTGATCTGGACACTGATCGGCTGGGTTGACGGGTTCGTCCTGCCCTTTGTGCCGCAGGCCTACCAGCCGGATGAGCTGCTGCGCGCGCTGATCGGGGCCGAAACCTATGCCGCATGGCTGGGCGAGGATGCGCAGATCAACATCCGCGGTGTGGGCGTGGTGTTTTTCCTCATGTTCACGATCTTTGTCGGCTGGCTGGCCAAGGGGTTCATCGGGCGTTCGCTGATCCGCTGGGGCGAGCATCTGGTTGACCGGATGCCGGTCGTGCGCTCGATCTACAGCGGGGCCAAGCAGATCGCCGAAACCGTGTTCGCACAGTCCGAAAGCAGTTTTGAAAAGGCCTGCATGGTGGAATACCCCCGCAAAGGCATATGGGCCATCGGTTTCATCTCGACCGAAGCCAAGGGTGAAGTCGCCGCGCGTATCGGGACCGGTCAAGGCCTGCTGAGCGTTTTTGTCCCAACGACCCCCAACCCGACCTCGGGTTTCCTGCTGTATGTCCCGCAGGAAGACGTGGTCGAACTGGAAATGTCGGTCGAGGATGCGGCCAAGCTGGTGATCTCGGCCGGGCTGGTCTATCCCGGTCCCAAGGACCCGGCAAAGATCGCGCGCGACAATGCCAAGGCATTGAAGCAGATCGAAAAGGCCGCGCGGGCGGGGTGATCCGCCCCACAGCCCGGCTCGTCCGGATCAGTCGTACATCGCCTGCAGATCCACCGTGCTGCGCTGGTTCAGATCGGCCTTGTGCGCGGCCAGAAACACGTCCGCCGCGCCGCGACCGGCCTGTTTGAGGTGGTTCAGCAGCACCGGACCGGGGGCCAGTTTGGTGGCGACAGACAGCTGGTTCATCAGAACGTCATCGGCAATCATGTGCACCAGCACGTTCTTCATCGTGCCCGGTTGCAGGCTGCCATCCGCCAGCAGGCGTTTGACGAACCCGATAGCGCGCAATTCGCGCAAAAGCGAGCTGTTGAAGCTGACCTCGTTGATCCGGTTGTGGATCTGCTGCGCACTGCGCGGAGTCTCGACCCGTTCCAGCGGGTTGATGTTCACGATCAGGATGTCGTCCGGCAGGTCGCGCGCGAACAGCGGAAACAGCGCGGGATTGCCGGTATAGCCACCGTCCCAGAACGCTTCTGTCTCGCCTGTCTCGGGGTTGTCGATCTCGACCGCCTGGAACAGCGTCGGCAGGCAGGCCGAGGCCAGAATGGCGTCTGCCGAAATGTCACTCCCGGAGAACACCTTGATCTTTCCGGTCTGCACATTCGTGGCCCCGATGAACAGCCGCGGACCACCGGCGGCACAGACGGTGTCATAGTTGAACCGTTCCGCCACCCGGCGCAGCGGATTGTCATAGAACGGCCCCAACGCATAGGGCGAGGAAAACCGCGCCGCCGCATCGGCCATTGCATTGCCTATGGAATATTCAAACGCCTTGGTAACCAGCGCCGCCGATGGCGCAAGGGCCAGCATCCATTGCGCCATCGGCGTGTCCTGCACCGCGCCCAACTGCTGCCACAGCCAGTCCAGATTGGCGCGCGCACCCGCGCGCCCGTCCTCGATCCAGCCGGATTTGTAGGCGGCGGCGTTCATTGCCCCGGCGGATGTGCCCGAGATCGCCGCCACCTCGATATCCTCGTCATCCAGCAGCCGGTCCAGCACGCCCCAGGTGAACGCGCCATGTGCCCCGCCGCCCTGAAGCGCCAGATTGATCTTGATCGGTGTGGTGTTCATTGGCTGCGTCCTCGGTGCCGTCAAAGGGCGGTCCAGCCGCCATCGACGCTG
Organism: Lacimonas salitolerans; assembly: GCF_042677865.1. Classification (NCBI taxonomy): domain Bacteria; kingdom Pseudomonadati; phylum Pseudomonadota; class Alphaproteobacteria; order Rhodobacterales; family Paracoccaceae; genus Lacimonas; species Lacimonas salitolerans. The sequence continues at coordinate 11,082 of NZ_JBHUDD010000048.1, forward strand.
ATCGTGGTGCCGGTGATCTGATCCGCCGCGGCCGAGCACAGGAACACAGCCGTGCCGCCGATCTGTTCGACCGTGGCAAATTCCTTGGACGGTTGCCGCTCCAGGATCACCTTCTGCACGGCCTCTTCCTCGGTCATGTCGTATTTCTTTGCCGTGTCAGGGATCTGCGCCTCGACCAGCGGCGTCTTGACATAGCCCGGGCAGATCGCGTTCGCGGTGATCGGTTCCTGCGCGGTTTCCAGTGCTGTCACCTTGGTCAGCCCTACGACGCCATGCTTGGCCGCCACATAGGCCGATTTGTAGGGGCTGGCGGTCAGCCCGTGGGCCGAGGCGATGTTGACCACCCTGCCCCATCCCGCCTTGCGCATCATCGGCAAGGCGGCGGCGGTGCAGTGAAAGGCCGAGGACATGTTGATCGCGATGATGGCATCCCATTTCTCGACCGGGAATTCATCGATCGGGCTGACGTGCTGGATACCGGCGTTGTTGACCAGGATATCGCAGGTGCCGGCCTGCTCGATCAGGGCGCGACACTGATCCGCTTTGGACATGTCGGCCTGAATATAGCGCGCGGTCACGCCGTATTCCTTGGCGATCTCTTGCGCCAATGCGTGATCTTCGTCGTTATCCGTGAACGAATTGAGAACAACATCCGCCCCGGCGCGCGCCAGTTCATGCGCTACGCCAAGACCGATGCCCGAGTTCGAGCCTGTGATGATTGCGGTCTTTCCCTTCAGCGACATAGTTCGGATCCTTTCATGCTGCTTTGCAGCGAAAGATACAGGTATGGTTCGGGAATGAAACCACCTACGGCGGAAACGAAGGGGTCAAAAAAAACCCCAGCCGAAGCTGGGGTTAAGTCATTGAGGCAGGTTTCATACAGGCAAGAAACCTATCGAGCAGTGCCACCTTTATATGCAATCTCTGGCGCGACTCCAAGCAAAAGTTTGAAAAGACATGAATCCACCGATACGGTCAGCGTCAATAAGACAAGAGCAGAGCAGGATTGTTGCGCAGATGCAGGCGAATTTTTTCCACTATGGTCGTACCGTTCTTGGCGCGCTGGCCCTTGTTTTGCAGGGGGCCGCGGGAATCGCCCAGCCCGCGCATGGCATTGCGATGTATGGAGAACCGGGCCTGTCGGCAGATTTCAGCGCCCTGCCCTATGCCAACCCCGAGGCCCCCCGTGGCGGCCGCCTGATCGAGGGCAACACGGGGGGATTCGATTCGCTCAATCCGTTCCTGCGCAAGGGCACGGTGCCCTGGCAGCTCCGATTCTATGCCTACGAGTCGCTGATGGCGCGCAACTGGGACGAACCGTTCGCCCTGTACGGTCTGCTGGCCGAAACGATCGAGGTCGCTCCCGACCGCAGCTGGGTGGAGTTCACCCTGCGCGCGCAGGCGCGGTTCTCCGATGGCAGCCCGGTCACGGTCGAGGATGTGATCTGGTCCTTCGAGACATTGGGCACCAAGGGTCACCCCCGGTATCTGGGTTTTCATGCGCAGGTCGAGAGCATCGAGCAGACCGGGCCGCACAGTGTGCGACTGAGCTTCAACACCGACAACCGCGAGCTTGCACTGATCGCCGGGCTGCGCCCGATCCTGCAAAAGGCGCAATGGGAGGGGCGTGATTTCGCCGACGGCGGGCTGGCCGATATCCCCGTCGGCACCGGCCCTTACAGGGTGACGGGCTACGAAGCCGGGCGGCAGGTCACGCTTGAGCGTGTGCCGGATTACTGGGCCGCCGATCTGCCGATCCGGCGCGGCACGCAGAATTTCGACGAGATCCGGATCGAGTTCTTTGGCGATGAGAACGTGCTGTTCGAAGCATTCAAGGCCGGCGTCATCAACATCTACCGCGAGACCAACGCGCAGAATTGGGCGACGCAGTATGATTTTCCCGCCGTGCAGTCGGGGCAGGTCGTGTTGTCGGAAATCGCCCATGAACGCCCCTCGGGCATGACGGGTTTCGTGATGAACACCCGTCGCCCGCACCTGTCGGACTGGCGCGTGCGCGAGGCGCTGATCCTGGCTTTCAACTTTCCCTATATCAACGGCACGATCACGGGCGGGCGGCAGCCGCGCATCACCTCGTATTTCTCGAACTCCGATCTGGGCATGCGCCCCGGCCCGGCGACGGGCCGCGTGCGTGAGCTGCTGGAGCCGTTTGCCGCCGATCTGCCCCCCGGTGCGCTGGACGGGTATGACCTGCCGCAGGGCGAGGATACTCCGCGCAACCGGGGTGATCTGCGCCGTGCGGTCGGCCTGCTGGAGCAGGCTGGATGGACCGTGCAGAACGGCGAGTTGCGCGGCGCCGATGGTCAGCGATTTGTGCTGAGAGCAGTGCTGCGTCAGGGTGATGCGCGGATGGAGTCGGTGCTGCAAATCTATTCGCAAGCCCTCAAACGGTTGGGGATCGACCTGTCGATCACCACCATCGACAACGCGCAGTTCACCGAGCGCGAGGCGACCGTGGATTTCGATCTGATGCCGTTCCGGCGTGACCTGTCGCTCAGCCCCGGTACGGAACAGCGGCTCTACTGGGGGGCCGACGGGGCCGAGTATGAAGGCACGCGCAACCTGATGGGCGTGCAGAGCCCGGCAGTGGACGCGATGATTGACGCGCTGCTGACCGCGACGGACCCCGCCGATTTCACCGCCGCCACCCGCGCACTGGACCGGGTTCTGATGGCGGGGCGTTTTGTCATCCCGATCTGGACCACCCTGTCCGATCGTATCGCCCACGCGAAAAACTTGAAATTTCCCGAAAATACGCCGATATATGGCGACAGGATCGGCTGGATGCCGGATGTCTGGTGGTCCGAATGAACAAGAAGAACAAAAGAGGCAGAGCAGTAATGACATTCGCAAGGCAGATGAGTGTCGTGGCGCTGGTGGCCATGATGGCGGGATGTGCCACGATTGACGGCGTGGGGCAGGATATCTCGGGCGCGGCGCGTTCGGTCCAGACCTGGTTCTGATCCCGCCTAAACCAGTGACGTGACCCAAAGGATCGTCGCGTCATCCTCGCTGATCGACACCACGTTGTGACCCATCGTGGCGTCGTAATAGGCACTGTCGCCCCGGCGCATGTCCACGGGCTCATAGAATTCGGTATAAAGCCGGATCACCCCTGTCAGCACATACAGGAATTCCTCGCCGTCATGGCGCACCCAGCCGTCGAACTCGTCCATCGACCGCGCCCGGATGCGGGCGCGATAGGGCAGCATCTTCTTGCGCGTCAGGCTGTCGGCCAGCAGTTCATGCTCATAGGTGGTGGTGGCATGGGCCGCGCCCCCGGTCGCCTTGGTCACGGTCATGCGGCCTGTGACCTGCGCCGCCTGCGGGGGCGTGAACAATTGCGGCACAGAAATGCCAAGCCCCGTGGCCAGTTTTTTCAGCGCCTCGTAGGTGGGAGACATCTGCCCGTTCTCGATCTTGGACAGGGTTGATCGCGCCAGCCCGGCCTTGCCCGCCGCCTGTTCCAGAGTCCAGTCGCGCGCCTTGCGCAGTTCGCGCACGCGGGTGCCCAGATCCAGCGGTGCGGCAAGGTCATCCTCGCCCGTGGCGCGGGCAATGCGGATCAGGGATTTCGGATCGCGTTCGTTCATCCGAATTCTATAGGGCGCGGGCGTGGGCCTTGCAACTGTGCAGCAAGCGGCCTAACCCGATAACATGCTGTCGATCTTTGATAACGGCGCGCCCGCGCCCTGTCCCGCCCCGTTCAACATGGCCGCGCATGTGCTGGCCCATGCAGATGACCTGCCCGACAAGATCGCATTGGCGGTTCTTTCGCCCGCGCGTGCCGATCGCTGGAGCTTTGCGCGGCTGGCCGCCGCCGTGCGCGGCACGGGCACGGGGCTGTTGCGGGCGGGGTTTCAGCCCGGTGACATCCTGCTGATGCGGCTTGGCAACACGGTCGAGTTTCCCATCGCCTATCTTGGCGCGATCGCCGCCGGGATGGTGCCGGTGCCCACCTCCAGCCAGTTGACCGCGCCCGAGGTGACCAAGATGATCGCAGGGCTGGGGGCAGCGGGCATCCTGCACGACGCCGATGTGCCCTGCCCCGATGACACCGGCCTGCCGGTGATCGACACCGCCGCCTTGGCTGCCATGCGTGACCTGCCGCCCTGCGACTATGCGATGGGCAGCCCCGACCGGCTGGCCTATATCGTCTATACCTCGGGCACCTCGGGCCGTCCCCGGGCAGTGATGCACGCGCATCGCGCGATCTGGGCCCGGCGCATGATGCATGACGGCTGGTACGGGCTGGGGCAGGATGACCGGCTGTGCCATGCGGGCGCGTTCAACTGGACCTTCACGCTGGGCACCGGGCTGATGGACCCGTGGAGCGCAGGCGCCACCGCCCTGATCCCTGCCGAAGGTGTCGACCCGCAGGCGCTGCCGCTGCTGCTGCGCCGCCATGATGCGACGATCTTTGCCGCAGCACCCGGCGTGTATCGCAAGATGCTCAGCCACCATACCACCATTGACCTGCCCCATCTGCGCCATGGGCTTGCAGCCGGCGAAAAGCTGTCGGATGCAATTCGCCAGCACTGGAACGACGCCAGCGGGACCAAGATTTACGAGGCTTACGGGATGTCGGAATGCTCGACCTTCATCTCGGGCAGCCCCGCGCACCCGTCGCGCGCGGGCATGCTGGGCCAGCCGCAACAGGGCCGCCGCGTGGCGATCGTGGATGATGCGGGCAATCCGGTGCCGATGGGCGATCCGGGCGTGATCGCCGTGGCGCGCACCGATCCGGGCCTGATGCTGGGCTATCTGGGGGCCGAAGAGGAAACCGCCGCACGTATGCGCGGCGCATGGTTCCTGACCGGCGATCAGGGTCATATGGAGCCCGACGGGCAGATCGCCTATCACGGGCGCAACGATGACATGATGAATGCCGGGGGCTATCGCGTCTCGCCGCTGGAGGTCGAGGCCGCACTTCTGGCCCATCCCGGCGTGATCGAGGCGGGCGTGACCGATATCGAGGTCAAGGAGGATGTGCGCCTGATCGCCGCCTTTTACACCGGCCCCGCCGACATCCCCGAGGCTGATCTGACCGCATGGTGCGCGATGCGTCTGGCGCGCTACAAGCAGCCACGAATGTTCCGGCGGATTGAGGCGATGCCGACCAACCCCAACGGCAAGCTGCAACGTCAGGCGCTTAAACCGCTGATATAGGCCATTCGCGCCCCGCCCACTGGAAATGACGCCCCTGCCCTGCTACCTGCGACACAATCCAAGAAAGGCGCGCCATGACCAAGCTTGATATCTTTTCCGACCCGATCTGCCCGTGGTGCTACATCGGCAAGGCGCGGCTGGATCGCGCGCTGGAGCAGCGACCGGATCACCCCTTTGCCATCGAATGGCATCCCTACCAGCTCAACCCCGAAATGCCGCGCGACGGCATGGACCGCCGCGCCTATCTCGAGGCCAAGTTCGGCGGCAAGGAGGGCGCGGTCAAGGCCTACATGCCCGTGGTCGAGCACGCGAAACAGGCCGGGCTCGAGATCGATTTCGAGGCGATCACCCGCACCCCCAACACGCTGGACGCGCATCGCCTGATCCACTGGGCCGCGATCGAGGGCAAGCAGACCTTTGTCGTCAGCGCGCTTTTCAAGGCGTATTTCGTGCAGGGCACCGATATCAGCGACGCCGAGGTGCTGGCCGATATCGCCGACAGCGCGGATATGGATGCCTCGGTGGTGCAAAGGCTGCTGGCCTCGGAGGCCGATGTGCAGGAAATCCGCGACCGCGACGCCGCCGCACGCGAGATGGGGATTTCTTCTGTGCCCACCTTCATCGTCGGGCGCAAACACGCGGTGCCCGGCGCGCAGCCCACCGACCTGTGGGTAAAGGTGATGGACGAGATCACAGCACAGATGAAGGGCAACGCATGATCCGAGACAGGCAGGCATGAGCGAGGCTGGCAAGATCATCCTGGGCGCGCTTGTCGGCGTCGTGGCCATCGGCACGGTGTTGTTTCGCCACGTCGAAGGCTGGAGCTGGCTGGATTCCTACTTCTTCACCGTCGTGACCCTGTCCACCGTGGGCTACGGCAACCTTGTGCCAGTCACTCCCGTGGGCAAGATCGCCACCACTGTTCTGATTTTCGCCGGTCTGGGCATCTTCGCCGCGGCGATCCAGCACTTTTCGAACTTCACCATCGCCAACCGTCTGCGCCGTCGCCGGGCCGAGCGTGACGCGCGCAAGGATCGCGACCCGGATTAGGCGGCGACGTCACCCTTTCCCGCGTTGACCAGATGGTAAAAATTATTACCATTGCTACCTTTGCGCGATTGCTGTTGTCTCGCGCTATCCCAAATTGCAGGCTCCCGGTTTTATGCGCAAGTCCCCTCTTGGCCTACCAGAATTCATCGCCCTTATGGCAATGCTGTTCGCCACAATCGCCTTTTCCATCGACGCGATGCTGCCGGGGCTGCCGGCGATCGCTGACGAGCTGACGCCGGATGCCCCCAACAACGTGCAGATGATCGTCACCAGTTTCGTGATCGGCATGGGCGTAGCCACGTTTTTCGTCGGTCCCCTGTCGGACGCGCTGGGGCGGCGGGTGGTGCTGCTGTCGGGATCGGCCCTCTATGTGGCCGCGTCGGTCGTGGCCTGGCAAAGCGAGACGTTCGAGATGCTGCTGGTCGCGCGCGTGGTGCAGGGGATCGGGGCGGCGGGGCCAAGGGTGGTCGCCATGGCCATCGTGCGCGATCTTTATTCCGGTCGGCAGATGGCGCGCATCCTGTCGCTGGTCATGATGACCTTCACACTGGTTCCGGCCATGGCCCCGTTGATCGGGGCATGGATCATCGCGCTGGCCGGGTGGCGGGCCATTTTCGTGGCCTTCATCGTCTTTGCCGTGATCGCCAGCCTGTGGCTTGCCCTGCGCCAGCCCGAATCCCTGCCACCTGAAAACCGCCGCCCGATGCGCTGGACGCTGATGGTTGCCGCCCTGTCCGAGATGGTGCGTCACCCCACTGTCAGCCTGGCCCTGCTGGCGCAGGCGATGTGCTACTGCATGCTGTTCGTCATGATCAGCATGGTGCAGCAGGTCTATGACCTGGTGTTCGACGCCGGGGCCAGTTTTCCCTACTGGTTTGCGCTGGTGTCGCTGATCGCGGCCACCGCCTCGATACTGAATGCCACGCTGGTGATGCGGTTGGGCATGCGGCGGCTGGCGACCTTTGCCTTTGGCGCGCAGGTGGTGTTGTCGCTGGCCATCACCGCGCTGTGGATGGCGGCCATTCCACCCAGCGCGATGTTCGCGGTGTTCATCGCCTGGCAGGCCAGCGTTTTCTTTCAGACCGGTCTGACCATCGGCAACCTGAACGCCATCGCGATGGAGCCGATGGGCCATGTCGCAGGCATGGCGGCCAGCGTGATCGGCTCGGTCTCGACCATTCTGGGCGCGCTGATGGCGGTGCCGATCGGGCTGGCCTTTGACGGCACGATCCTGCCGCTGACCATCGGCGTGGCATCCGTATGCGCGGCCGCGTTCGCGCTGATGCTGGCGATGCGCCGGGTCGAGCTGCGGGCCGCCTGACCGTCACCGGCCTGACACCTGCCCGTCAAGCCCGCGTTACATCCCCTGCCTAGACCCATGTCATTGCATCACATGAATGGGGGATCATCATGAACCGCACCGCCACCGGCCTGTCGCGCCGCGCCTTTCTCACAACCAGCGCCGCGGGCCTTGCCGCCCTGTCGCCTATCCTTGCGTTTCGCGCCAATGCCAGCGCCGCGGCGGGCGAATTGCTGATGGTGCCCGCCACCCCCAACCCCAATGGCGGGGCGGAACGTCTGTTCCTGTTGCAGGGCGACCCGCTGTCTGGCCCGATCCGCCAGATCGTCACCGAAGAGGGCAATCCCGTCCCTGCCCCGGTGCTGGAGCCCGGCACACGCCGCGTGCTGCGCCTGATGCATTTCAACGACATGCACAACCACATCACCGATATGCACGGCGCGCGCGGCGACACGCACCGCATGTCGCAGATCGTCAAGCGCATGGCGCAGGTCCGCGCTGATGCGTCCGAGGACGAGGTCGTGCTTCTGCTCTCGGGCGGCGACGATCACACAGGCTCGGTCTTTGACGAGCTGCTGGGCTGGGCCCCGGATGAATTCGTGGCCGATGCCGGGTATCGCGTGAACTCGGCCGCCGGGGTGGATGTGGCCGTTCTGGGCAACCACGAATTCGATCGTGGCGCGGAAATGCTGCGCCTCGGGATCGAACGCGATGCCGCCTTTCCGGTGCTGTCGGCCAATGTGCATGGCTCGGCCCACCTGACCCGTGACCGCGATTACACCGCCGCTGCCGTGGTCGAATCCAAGGGCCTGCGCATCGGCTTTATCGGCCTGACCACGCAGGTCGACACCCGCGTGGGACAGCCCGACGACCCGGATATGGCCGTGGCCAGCCCGGTTCTAGCGGTCCAGAATGTCATGCCCGCGCTGGCGCAGGTCTGCGACGTGGTGGTGATCCTGTCGCATTGCGGCTACGGCACGGGCCAAAGCCGGACCGGCAAGGCTGGCGCGGTGCGCATGATCGGCGAGGGTGATTTCGACATCGCGGCCACCGCAGGGGCCCTGACAGACAAGCCCGTCGTGCTGATCGGCGGCCATTCCCACGACAAGCTGAACGAGGAGGGGCTGAACCCCGACAACGTGGCCGAGGGCGTGCTGATGACCCAGGCCGAGGCCAACGGCAAGTACCTGGGCGAGATTGCCATGTCCATCGCCGCCGATCAGGGCCGCAAGGCATGGTTCACCCATGTCGGCCTGCATGCCGTCAAGCCACGCGATCAGCGCGTCGCCGCGGATGATCCCAAGTATCCGACGCTGGAACAGGACGGCGATTATGACGCCGAGTTCGAGGCCGCCCATGTCGAACCGCTGCGCGTGGCGCTTGAAGGCAAGCTGGCCGAGACGATCGGCACCGTCACGGCAGGCGCCGCCGTCAGCACGCAAACCGTGATGGCCGACCGCTACAGCCGCGAGAACGCGCTGCTGAACTTCATGAATGATGCGGTGGTGGCGCGCTCGGCGGAATTTCCCAACGGTCAGGTCGATCTGGCGCTCTTCAATGCCACCGCGATCCTGTCGGGTGTCTCGGACGGCCCGCTGTCCTTCGGCCAATGGTATGACGTGATGCCCTATGCCGATCAGGTGCACGTGGCCGAGATGACCGGCGCACAGATCCAGCAGATGCTGGAGTCCAACGCCAAGCGCCTCGTGCGCCCTGAGGAAGAGGGCGATCTGGACCTGTCGGGCTTCATCTCGCGCGGGTTCATGCATTTCTCGGACGCCCTACGCTACCGGATCGTGCTGGGCGACAGCGCGGCCGAGGCCCGTGCCGAAGACATCACTCTGAACGGCACCCCGATCGAGGATCAGCTTGACCAGACATTCCGCGTGGCGATCAACACCTACATCCGGCTGGGCGGCTTTTCCGAGGCGTGGAACGGTCAGATCATCGGTGCAGGCGTGCCGGGGGACATCGCGGGCATGGATCTGCGCGGGCTCGACTACAAGGACACCGGGCTGGTATACCGCAACGAGATCATCGCCCAGATCCGCGCGGCAGGCGGCATCAGCCCGGACACTGCCGCCCTTGACGGCCGCCTGACCATCGCCTGATTATTGCGCAGCCTGCGCCCCGGCAAGCCTCCGGGGCGCAGCTTCCCACACGACAAGGCTGGCCAAGCCCGCGCATTTGGCGCAAACCCGGGCCATGAGCGAGGCTGACATCACACACCCCCCTGAGCCCCGGACCCATGGCCCGCTGGCTGATTCTCAGGGCATCGTCTTCGGGGCGCTGATGGCCGCCTTCGGCGTGATGATGCTGACCCACATGGGGTTGGTCACCGGCCAGACGGCCGGTCTGGCCGTGCTGATCAGCTATGCCACGGGACTGCCCTTTGCCGGCGTGTTTTTCGTGGTCAACCTGCCGTTCTACTGGCTGGGGCTGCGCCGGATGGGTCTGGCTTTCACGCTCAAGACCTTCGCCGCGGTGGGGCTGCTGTCCGGCCTGTCGGTCGTGCTGCCCCGGTACGTCACCTTCGGCGAGATCCACCCGGGCGTGGGCGCGGTGTTGTTCGGCATGATCACCGGCGCGGGCCTTCTGGCACTGTTCCGCCATGGTGCATCGCTCGGTGGCGTGGGGATCGTGGCGCTGTACTTGCAAGAGCGTTTCGGCTGGCGCGCAGGGTTCACCCAGCTTGCCTTCGATGCCTGCGTCTTTGCCGCCGCGATTTCGGTCATCCCGCCCGACCGGGTCGGCTGGTCGCTGCTGGGTGCCGTGGTTCTCAACCTCGTGATCGCGGTCAACCATCGCCGCGACTGGTACGTGGCGCGCTGACCCTTGCCGCCGCGCGCGCCAGCAGGCACAACCGCCCCAACCCGGACGGAGACCGCCATGCCGCATACCTACCTGCTTCTCGCCCTTGCCATCCTCGCCGAAACCGTGGGCACATCCGCGCTTCAGGCCAGCCAGCAGTTCACCCGGCTCTGGCCCTCGGTGATCGTGGTGCTGGCCTATGGCATCAGCTTCTATCTGCTGGCGCTCACGCTCAAGGTGCTGCCGGTGGGGGTGGTCTATGCGCTCTGGTCGGGCCTTGGCATTGTGTTCATCGCGATCATCGGCTTTGTCGTCTTCAAGCAGGTGCTCGACTGGCCCGCCCTTATCGGGATGGCGATGATCCTGTCGGGAATCCTCGTGATCCACCTGTTCTCGAACGCCACGCCGCACTGACCTTCATCTTGCCCGGTAAACTCCGGGGGAGTCGCCCATCGGGCGACGGGGGCAGCGCCCCCATCCCCGAGGCCCCACCGGGGCCGAGATACTCAGCGCGCGCCCCGGCGCGCTCAATGTGCTCACTTCGACTTGGGCAACCGTCTGATCAGGCTCGAGGTGTCCCAGCGCCCGCCGCCCATCGCCTGCACATCCTTGTAGAACTGGTCGATCAGTGCCGTCACCGGCAGCGCCGCCCCGATCTCGTTCCCGGTATCAAGGCAGATGCCCAGATCCTTGCGCATCCAGTCCACGGCAAAACCAGGCTATTTCGCGGTTTGTGTGGGTGGTTTGGTTTCCGGTCATTTGCTTG
>NZ_JBHUDD010000049.1:0-30497 GCF_042677865.1 Lacimonas salitolerans
AGGGCGGCATCTTCTCAAGCGTCGCGACCAAGGATTCTCATCCTGATTGACGCGCTCTTCTCATCAAGTTTGTCGCGCTACATGGGATTGGCGGTGATGGCGCAGGACAGCGGCTGGGGCCTGTTCAACGCGGTGGATGGGCCTGCATGGCTGGCGGTGGTGGCGGCGATCCTGATCCTGGACCTGGCGATCTATCTGCAAAATGTGATGTTTCACGCGGTCCCCGGCCTGTGGCGGCTGCACCGGATGCACCATGCCGATCAGGAGTTTGACGCGACAACCGGCCTGCGGTTTCACCCGGTCGAGATCGTGCTGTCGATGGCTATTAAGCTGGCGGTGGTGGGGGCGATCGGTGCGCCCCCCGTGGCGGTGCTGCTGTTCGAGGTGCTTCTGAACGCCACGGCGCTGTTCAACCACTCCAACATCCGCTTGCCACTGGCTGTGGACCGGGTGCTGCGGCTAGTGCTGGTGACGCCCGACATGCACCGCGTGCATCATTCGGTGGACCCGCGCGAGACCAACTCGAACTATGGCTTCAGCCTGCCATGGTGGGACCGGCTGTTGGGCACCTATGTGGCGCAGCCCGCCAAGGGCCATGAGGGGATGGATATCGGGATCGAGCAGTTTCGCACCTCGCGCGCCCAATGGCTGGACCGGATGCTGGTGCAGCCGCTGCGCGGTCCGGCCTCGGGCGGGGCGCTGGATCCGCGCCTGACGACGCGGGATGCCGATCAGGCCTGAGCGGAGCGGGGGGTTATTCCCACTCCATCTGCTCGAAGGTGGCCTGCGCGTTGCGCCCTGCCAGGCTGTCGAACTGCTCCAGATGCGCCCATGCGGATTGGTCGATAGAGGGCGCATCCATGATGTCGCCGCCATCGTCGATCAGCGCGCCGATCTGCGTGCGCAGGTTCACCAGATAGCCGTGGGTGTCGCGGGTGGCGGTTGCCAGATCGGTGGGTTGCCCATGTCCTGGCACGATATGCGCTGGGCTGAATGCGGCCATTGCCTCGAACACGTCGATCCAGCTTTTTGTGCTGGACTGGCTGCCGATGCCAAGGATGCGATCGACATAGACGATATCGCCGGTGAACATCACATCGTGCTGGTCCAGCCAGACAAAGCTGTCGCCGGGGGTGTGGGCCGGGCCGCGGTGCATGATCTCGAACGTAAGCCCGCCGACGGTCAGCGCATGATCGGTGTCGAATGTCACATCGGCAAAGGCCGGTTCCGTTCCGTCCAGACCGTCGCCCAGGAATTGCGCCAGCGCGATCATCTGGTCGGTGGCGCGTGTCTTTTGGTCCTGTACCGCCGCATTCGAGGCGATCACCGCCGCGCCCCGTGCCTGCCAGTATCCGTTGCCCAGCCAGCGGTGATCCTGCCCGCCGGTGTTGATGACATGGGTCACCGGCTGATCCGTGACGCTGCGGATGGCGTCATGCAGCGCGGCGGCGCCCTTGTAGGATCCGCCCGGATCAATCAGCACTGCGCCGTCTGGCGTGACAACCAGACCAAAGGTGGCGTTGTTGGCCAGATTTTCGGCACTGCGCTGCTCGGTTTCGCCGACGATGGCCCAGACCGTGTCGGTGACGGGCTGCACGGTCAAACTGTCTGCCACAGCGAGGCCCGGCATCGTTGCAAAGGTGGCAAGTGTCAGGGAGAGTCTCAATTCGGTCGCTCCGGTGGTTTTGTGCTTTTGGATGGTCCTGCAATGCGCAGGACCGCACAAGCCCCGCCTTGACCTGCGTCAAGACGGGGCATCGGCGTTCATGCGCGCAAGTGTCAGACCGCCTGCCACAGCTGGAACAGCAGGCCGACCGTAAAGGCCCCCGACAGCGACAGCGCGATATAGAGCGCAAAGACCTGCGGTTTCGCCAGCGCCCAGACCGCCATTGCGGCCGGGATCGAGGTGACGCCGCCCGCGACAAGGAAGGCCAGACCGGCACCGGGGGCCATGCCCTGTTCGATCAGGCCACCCACCAGCGGCAGCGCGGCATAGCCATTCAGATAGGCGGGAACGCCGACGAATGTGGCGGTGATGATCGGCACGATTCCGGAGCCACCCAATGCGGCGGTGACGGTTTCGGCAGGAATCCAGGCCAGCATCAGGCTTTCCAGAATGAAGGCCAGGAACAGCCATTTCGCCAGGAACAGCGTGGTCGTCCACGCGGTCTTGGCGAATTTGGCACGGCGGTCGGCATCGGCCCAGAAGCGCCAGACCACAGGTTGCGGTGCACGCAGTTTCGAGCCGCCGCAGCCGCCGTTGCCCACGCCCTCGCGCAGCGGATCGGCAAAGGCCCCGCCGCGTGCCAGGACATGCACCACAAGACCGCCAAAGACACCAAGGCCGATGGCCGACAGGGTTTTCGCTATTGCGAATTCAAGGTCGAGCACGCCTGCGGTCAGCACGAACATCGACGGGTCCATGATGGGCGAGGCCAGCCAGAAGGCCATGACCGCCGACAAGGGCACGCCCATCGCCAGCAGCGCGGCGATCAGCGGAATCACCCCGCAAGAGCAGAAGGGCGAGATGCCGCCCGCCAGCGCGCCCAGGCCCACCATCAGCAGCGGCGCGCCGGTAAAGGCCTTGGCGATCAGGTTGTCGGCCCCGGTGGCATTGGCCCAGGCCGCGATGCCGATGGACAGGATCAGGAACGGCGCGGTCCTGAGCAGGGCGGCAAAGGCGAATTGCGTGCTGTCCAGCGCCTGCGCCGTGTCGGTGATGGCCAGCGCCAGCAGGATCAGCCCCGAGGCCAGCCAGACGCGGTGATCGCGCCACAGGCTGCGCAGCGCGGCCCTTGGCCCGTGGGGTATGGTTGCGTCGGTCATTTCTAAATCTCCGGTATCTTGGTTGTATTTGGGCAAAAAAACTCAGGCGACGGCCTGGTCAGTCTCCAGCGTCAGGCCGGTGCAGCATTCGGATGTCAGGAACGATACAAGGCCGGTCATCGCGGGAAAATTGGCCTTGTTGAACACCTCGCGCCCCTGTTTTTCCTGCGTGACCAGACCGGCGTCCACCAGCGTGGACAGGTGATGGGCCAGCGTGGACGGGGCCAGACCCAGATGCGCGCCTATGTCGGACACGCGCAGGCCGTCCTGCCCGGCCTTGATCAGCAGGCGAAAGATCGACAGGCGGGCATCGTGGCCAAGGGCGGCAAGGGCGCGGGCATGGGGGCTTGTTGTGGTCATGCGGCTAAAATAACTAAAAAACTGGTTATGTAAAGATTTATTTTCCGATGCCCGCTTTGGGCGCTGTTACAAAAAAGTCACATAATTGTTGCATAAGCATCATCGAATCTCGTTAGCGAACGCACTGAGGCCTCGGTTGGGGTCCGAAATGACAATAGGAGCTACCATGTCTTTCACCAAACTTTCCGTGTCGGTTCTGGCGCTGGCCGCCGTTTCCGCCACCGCCGCTGCGGCGCGCGACCAGATCAGCATCGTGGGCTCGTCCACCGTGTTCCCCTATACCCAGGCTGTGTCCGAGCAGTTCGCCAACAACACCGGTTCGCCCTCGCCCATCGTGGAATCGACCGGCACCGGCGGCGGCATGCGGATCTTCTGCAACGGCATCGGCGAAGGCTTTCCCGACATCACGGGTGCATCGCGCGCCATGAAGGCGTCGGAATGGGCCGTCTGCGAAGAAAACGGCGTGACCGACGTGACCGAGGCCCTGATCGGCTTTGACGGTCTGTCGCTGGCCGTTTCGCGCGCCAACGATTTTGATTGGGACCTGTCGCTGTCCGAGATCTACCTGGCACTGGCCGCTCAGGTGCCGGTCGAAGGCGAGTGGGTCGACAACCCCTACAGCAAGTGGTCGGAAATCGACAGCCGCCTGCCCGACACCGATATCGTCGTGCTTGGCCCGCCGCCGACATCCGGCACCCGCGACGCATTCGTCGAACTGGCAATGCATGTCGGTTGCGAAGAGCTGGAGTATGTTCAGGAAGGTGGCTTTGACGGCGACTGGGTCGAAGAGAACTGCTCGCGCATGCGCACCGATGGCCCGTTCGTCGAAGCCGGCGAGAACGACAACCTGATCGTTCAGCGTCTTGATTCGGACCCGAACGCACTGGGCATCTTTGGCTACTCGTTCCTGTACGAGAACCTGGACAACCTGAAGGGCGTCAACATCAACGGCACCGAGCCGACCATCGACACCATTGCCGACAAATCCTACCCGGTGTCGCGTCCGCTGTACTTCTACGTCAAGAACGCGCACCGCGGTGTGATCGCGGGCCTGAACGAGTTCGTGGAAGAGTACATGTCGGAAGACGCGCTGGCCCCCGGTGGCTACCTGTCCGAGCGTGGCCTGGTTCCGCTGAACAACGAGCGTCGTGCCGAGCTGCAAGAGCGCGTCATGAACGGCGTCGCGATGGAAGCGAAGACCGAGTAATCGGGACAGTCTCCTGATTTGATCTCACGACGCCCCCGCCCGTGAAAGCGGGGGCGTTTTTCACACGAAACGACAGGCATTCCCATGACGCTTCTCGCCTTCCTGATCCTGTTCGCTGCGGTGGTGATCGGATACATCCTGAACCTCCGCGCCGCTCGCGAGATTCGCACAGGCGGCACAAGACTGCATTCGCTGGATGGGTTTCACGGCGGGTTTTCCGCCCTGGTGACGCTGGTCCCCACGTTCTTTTTCATCATCTTGTGGATGATGTTTCAGGGCGCCGTCATCGAGATGATCGTCAAGGCGGGTCTGCCCGACGGTGTGCTGGACGGGCTGGGATCGGGCGCTGTGCAGCTGATCATGGCTGAAATCCGCTCGATCGCGGGGGGGCGCATCTTTGGCACGCCCGAAGAGTGGAAGCTGGCCGCCGCCGATCGTCTGGTGTCGCTGCGCTTTGCCGCGTCTGTTCTGCTTGTCATTCTGACGGTGATCATGACCGCCGTGTTGATTTACCTGTCGCGCAAGACGGTCGAGGCCGAGTTCCGCGCCCGTCAGGGGGTCGAGAAGATCGTGCTGGGCCTGATGATCGGTTGTGCGACTGTGGCGATCTTCGTGACCTTCGGCATCGTCGGGTCGCTGATGTTCGAGACCTACCGCTTTTTCGAGATGGTCCCGTTCATGGACTTCCTGTTCGGCACCACATGGGAGCCGCAGATCCCGATCCGTGCGGATCAGGTCGCGGCCGAGGGTGCGTTCGGCATGTTGCCGGTGTTCCTGGGCACGCTGGTGATCGCGACGATCGCCATGATCATCGCCACGCCCATCGGGCTGTTCTCGGCGATCTACCTGCATGAATTCGCGTCCAACCGCGTGCGCGCCTATGTCAAGCCGCTGCTGGAAATCCTCGCCGGTGTGCCGACCGTGGTCTACGGCTTTTTCGCCATCCTCGTGATCGCCCCGGCGATCCGGTCGTTCGGCACCGATCTGGGCCTGCCCATCGCGCCCAACACCGCGCTGGCGGCAGGTGTCGTGATGGGCATCATGCTGGTGCCGTTCATCTCGTCCTTTGCCGATGACGCGCTGGCCGCGGTGCCGCGCAGCCTGCGCGACGGCTCGCTGGCGCTGGGTGCGACGCAGGCCGAAACGATTTCCAAGGTGCTGTTTCCGGCGGCCATTCCCGGCATCGTCGGCGGTATCCTTCTGGCGGTCAGCCGGGCCATCGGCGAGACGATGATCGTGGTGATGGCGGCGGGCCTGATCGCCAAGATGACGATCAACCCGCTGGACAGCGTGACCACCGTGACGGTGCAGATCGTGACCCTGCTGATCGGTGACACCGCCTTTGACAGCCCCAAGACCCTGGCCGCCTTTGCTCTGGGCATGGTGCTTTTCGTGATGACGCTGGTCATCAATGTCTTCGCCTTGCGTATCGTGCGCAAGTATCGCGAAATCTATGATTGAGGATCGCGCAATGACCGAACAATCCGCCTCTGAAAAGTTCGACTGGGCCAGCCCGGCATTCACCAACCGGCTGAACAAGCGCAAGCGCAGCCAGCTTATCCTCAAGACGCTTGGGCTGACCGCGATCAGCATCGCCTTTGCCATGCTGTTCCTGCTGGTGGCGTCGCTGATATCGACGGGCCATCACGCCTTTACCCAGACGCATATCGAGGTCGAGGTGTTCCTTGACCCCGAGCAGATCGACGCAGACAACCCCAATAGCGGCAACTATCGCCAGATCATCACCGATACGCTGATCACGCAGTTCCCCGAGGTTGCGGACGACCGGGCAGAGCTGCGCAAGCTGACCTCGATCCTGTCGAACGGCGCGCAGTTCACCATTCGCGACTCGGTGGTTGCCAACCCCGATCTGATCGGTCAGACGGTGGCTTTCAACGTGCCGGTCTCGGACCCTTACGATCAGTTGAACAAGAACCTGATGGATCGCGAAACACCCGAGGCCAACCGCCGTCTCAAGGATGACGAGATCGCGAATTTCGACATGCTGAAAGAGCGCGGCATGGTCACCAAGCCGCTGAACACGGCGCTGATCACCAATGCGGACTCGCGCTTTCCCGAACTGGCGGGCCTGAAGGGGGCGATCATCGGCTCGTTCTATGCGCTGCTGACCTGTTTCCTGCTGTCGTTCCCGATCGGCATCGGCGCCGCCATCTATCTTGAAGAGTTCGCGCCCAAGAACAAGGTATCGGACCTGATCGAGATCAACATCAACAACCTTGCGGCTGTGCCGTCGGTGGTGTTCGGCCTGCTGGGTCTGGCGGTGTTCCTGGGCTGGTTCGGCATGCCCCGGTCGGCCCCGTTCGTGGGCGGTATGGTGCTGGCGCTGATGACCCTGCCGACGATCATCATCGCCACGCGCGCCGCGCTGAAAGCGGTGCCGCCATCGATCCGCGAGGCGGCGCTGGGGGTTGGTGCATCGAAGCAGCAGGTGGTGTTCCAGCATGTCCTGCCACTGGCCATGCCCGGCATCCTGACCGGCACGATCATCGGTCTGGCGCAGGCGCTGGGGGAAACCGCGCCGCTGCTGCTGATCGGGATGAACGCGTTCATCACCTCGGCCCCGGACACGCCGTTCGACAGCGCCACCGCCCTGCCGACGCAGATCTTCATCTGGGCCGACAGCCCCGAGCGTGGCTTTGTTTCGCGGACTTCGGCGGCTATCCTGGTCTTGCTGACCTTCCTGGTGACGATGAATGCCGTCGCCATCTACCTGCGCAACAAGTTCGAGCGCAAATGGTAACCAAATGCCTGCCCGACCCGGTCGCGCCCATGGTGCGGCGGGCGGGATGAAAAAGGAAAACACCCATGTATGACGTTCCGAGGAAAGATACGACCGTGGATCAGAAAGACATCAAGATCACCGCCAAGGGCGTTCAGGTTTATTACGGCGACACCCATGCCATCAAGGATGTGGATGTCGATATCGAGGACAAGACCGTGACGGCCTTCATCGGCCCGTCGGGTTGCGGCAAGTCGACCTTTTTGCGCTGCCTGAACCGGATGAACGATACGATCGACATCTGCCGGGTCGAGGGCAAGATCGCCATCGACGGTGGCGACATCTATGCCCCGCAGGTCGATCCGGTGCAGTTGCGCGCCAAGGTGGGTATGGTGTTCCAGAAGCCCAACCCGTTCCCAAAGTCGATCTATGACAACGTGGCCTATGGCCCGCGCATCCACGGTCTGGCCAACAGCAAGGCCGAGCTGGACGAGATCGTGGAGCGTGCGCTGCGCCGTGGCGCGATCTGGAACGAGGTCAAGGACCGTCTGGACGCGCCGGGCACCGGCCTGTCGGGTGGGCAGCAGCAACGTCTGTGCATTGCCCGCGCCGTCGCGACCGAGCCCGAGGTTCTGCTGATGGACGAGCCTTGCTCGGCTCTGGACCCGATCGCCACTGCGCAGGTCGAGGAACTGATCGAGGAACTGCGCCGCGAGTATTCGGTGGTGATCGTCACCCACTCGATGCAGCAGGCCGCGCGGGTCAGCCAGAAAACCGCGTTCTTTCACCTGGGCAACCTGGTGGAATACGGCGACACCGGGACGATCTTTACCAACCCGGTCGACCCGCGCACCGAAAGCTATATCACCGGCCGGATCGGGTAAGGACATCGTGATGAACACCAAGCATATCGTTACCTCCTTCGACCGCGATCTTGAGGGCATTCAGGCCACCGTCATGAAAATGGGCGGTCTGGTCGAGCAGGCATTGATGGACGCCGCCAAGTCGCTGGAAACACGCGACGTGGAACTGGCCGAAAAGGTGCGCGCCGGTGACCGGCTGATCGACGATATGGATCAGTCGATCAAGGCCGATGTGGCGCAGTTGCTGGCCCTGCGCGCGCCCACGGCGGTCGATCTGCGCGTTGTCCTGTCGGTGATGGAGATCAGCGGCCACCTGGAACGCTGCGGCGATTACGCCAAGAACATCGCCAAGCGCACCATCGCCATGGCGGCGGATACCGAAATCAGCGGTGCACATTCCAGCCTGCGGCGGATGGCGAAATTCGTCTGTGTCATGGTCTCGGACTCGCTGGACGCCTATATCCAGCGCGACGAGGTCAAGGCGCGCGAAGTGATCGACGCCGATGTCGAGGCCGACCAGATCTACAACACGCTGTTCCGGTCGCTGCTGACCCACATGATGGAAGACCACCGCAACATCGCCGCCGGCATGCACCTGCATTTCATCGCCAAGAACATTGAGCGCGTGGGCGATCATGCCACCGGCATCGCCGAGCAGACGATCTATCTGGTGACGGGTGACATGCCGGATGATGACCGTCCCAAGCTGGACCGCACATCGCTGGAAATGCAGGAAAGTCCGAACTGATGACCGCATTGCAACCTTCCGTGCTGGTGGTCGAGGACGAACCCGCACAGCGTGAGGTTCTGATCTACAACCTTGAGGCCGAGGGCTTTCGCGTGATCTCGGCCGAGGATGGCAACGAGGCGCTGGTGCTGGTCGAGGAGGAACGTCCCGACCTGATCCTGCTGGACTGGATGCTGCCCGGCACGTCCGGAATCGAGATCTGTCGCCAGATCAAGATGCGCCCCAGCCTGCGGGCCATCCCGATCATCATGATCTCGGCCCGGTCCGAAGAGGTGGACAAGGTGCGCGGGCTGGAAACCGGCGCGGATGACTATGTTGCCAAGCCCTATTCGATCCTCGAACTGATCGCGCGGGCCAAGTCGCAGTTGCGCCGCACGCGCCCGGCGGCGGTGGGCGAGCGTCTGACCTTTGACGACATCCTGCTGGATGCGGAAACCCACAAGGTGTTTCGCGGCGCGCAGGAGCTGAAGCTGGGTCCGACGGAGTTTCGCCTGCTGACCACCTTCATGGAAAAGCCGGGCCGGGTCTGGAGCCGTGAACAGTTGCTGGACCGGGTCTGGGGGCGCGACATCTATGTCGATACGCGCACCGTTGACGTGCATATCGGTCGCCTGCGCAAGGCGTTGAGCCGCCATGGCGGCGAAGACCCCATCCGCACGGTACGCGGCGCGGGCTACGCGCTGGGTTAGGCCCGCGCCGCCGTCATCCTTGGCGGCTTGGCCAGGTTTTCAAGTGTTTTGCAGTCGTATCGAGTTTGCCAGCCAGCCCCGTTGGGGGTGCCACGCGTCGTTTATCGTAAAAGTTTCGCAATTGTATACGACTGTATGCTGTAGACGTGAAGGCGAGTTTGGCGTAAGGGGACTTCAGCATTTCACAGGAGTCTCCGATGTCCGATCAGACCACACCCGATATCATCTATACCAAGGTTGATGAGGCGCCCGAGCTGGCGTCGGCCTCGCTCTTGCCGATCATCCGGACCTTTGCCGCCGCCGCCGGTGTCAGCGTCGATACCCGCGACATCAGCCTGGCCGGGCGCATCATCGCCACCTTCCCCGAGTATCTGACCGAGGATCAGCGGCAGTCTGATGATCTGGCCTGGCTGGGCGAGCTGGTGAAGACGCCCCATGCCAACGTGATCAAGCTGCCCAATATCTCGGCGTCGGTGCCGCAGCTTGTGGCGGCGATCCGCGAGTTGCAGGGGCAGGGCTATGCGCTGCCGGATTATCCCGAAACCCCCGCGACCGATGAAGAAAAGGCCGTGCGCGCGAAATACGACACGATCAAGGGCTCGGCGGTGAACCCGGTTCTGCGCGAAGGCAACAGCGACCGCCGCGCCGCGGCCGCGGTCAAGAAATACGCCCAGGACAACCCGCACCGCATCGGTGACTGGGCCGCCGACAGCAAGACGCGCGTTGCCGCCATGACCTCGGGTGATTTCTATTCCAACGAAACCTCGGCAACGCTGGACGCCGCCGCGACCGCGAAGATCGTTCTGGAAACCTCGGACGGCGAGACCGTGCTGAAAGACGCGGTGAGCTATCCCGCGGGCACGGTGGTCGATGCCACCTACATGAGCGCCGGCGCGTTGAGCACCTTTCTGGCCGACGAGATCGAAAAGACCAAGGCCGATGGCACGCTGTTCTCGCTGCACCTGAAGGCGACGATGATGAAGGTCAGCGACCCGATCATTTTTGGCCACGCGGTCAAGGCGTGGTTGCAGCCGGTGTTCGACAAGCATGGCGACACGCTCAAGGACCTGGGCGTGAACCCCAACTCGGGGCTGGGTGACCTGCTGGAGCGGGTCAAGGGCAACCCGGACATCATGGCCGATATCGAGGCCTGCCGCGCGCAGCGCCCGCCGATGTACATGGTCGACAGCGACCGTGGCATCACCAACCTGCACGTGCCGTCGGATGTGATCGTCGATGCGTCGATGCCCGCGCTGATCAGTTCGGGCGGCAAGGGCTGGGGCCCGGATGGCAATCCGCATGACGCTACCTGCGTGATCCCTGACAGCTCTTATGCGCCGGTCTATGACGAGACGATCAAGTTCTTCAAGGAGAACGGCAAGTTCAACCCGGCCACGGCAGGCACGGTGCAGAACATCGGCCTGATGGCGCAGAAGGCCGAGGAATACGGCAGCCACCCGACCACCTTCGAAATTCCTGCGGATGGTGTGGTCAAGATGGTGCTGGAAGACGGCACCGTTCTGCACAAGCACACGGTGGCGGCGGGCGATATCTGGCGCTCGGCCAGCGCGCGCAAGGCCCCGATCGAGGATTGGGTGACGCTGGCGATCGACCGGCAGGCGGCAACGGGCTATCGCGCGATCTTCTGGCTGGATGAAAACCGCGCGCATGATGCCGAGCTGATCATGCTGGTCAAGCCGATCCTCGAAGCCAAGGGCGTGGCCGACAAGTTCGAGATCATGGCCCCGCGCCAGGCCACCCGCGCCTCGCTGGAGACGATCACCAAGGGCGAGAACACCATCGCCATCACCGGCAACGTGCTGCGCGATTACCTGACCGACCTGTTCCCGATCCTGGAGCTGGCGACCAGCGCCAAGATGCTGTCGATCGTCAAGCTGATGCAGGGCGGCGGGCTGTTCGAGACCGGCGCCGGTGGTTCGGCCCCCAAGCATGTGCAGGATCTGGTCTCGACCGGGCATCTGCGCTGGGACAGCCTGGGCGAGTTCTGTGCGCTGGGTGAAAGCCTGAAATTCCTGGGCGAAAGCCGTCAGAACGCCAAGGCGCTGGTGCTGGGCCGCGCGGCGGAACAGGCAACGCAGGGTGTTCTGGATCATGGCCGCAGCCCCAACCGCAAGGTGGGCCAGCCCGACAACCGGCACAGCCATTACTGGTTTGCCCGCTACTGGGCCGAGGCGCTGGCCGCGCAGACCGAGGATGCCGATCTGGCCGCGCATTTCGCCCCCATCGCCAAGGCGCTGGCCGAAGGCGAGGCGGCGATCGTCGCGGAATTGCTGGACGCGCAGGGCAAGCCCGTCGATCTGGGCGGGTATTACCACGGTGATCCGGCCAAGGTGTCGGCGGTCATGCGCCCGTCGCCCACGCTGAATGCGATCATCAGCTAACCGCACCGGTCTTCTTGCAAAGCAAAACGCCGCCCCGGATCGGGGCGGCGTTTCTCGTTCGCGGGTCTGTTCGTCAGGGGGCGACCCAGCCTTCGCGTTTGCGGTCGCTGTAGGCCATGAACAGCGGCAGCGCACAGAGCGCCAGCCCGATAGCCGCCGTTTCAAAGAAGCCGATGCCAAAGACATCGGTTTCCGGCAGGGCAAAGAACAGCCCGCCAAAGAACAGCATCACCCGCAGACCAAACCCGACCAGACCTGTGCGAATGGGACCGACCAGGCTGATATGCCCCTGCAACGCCATCGAGATCATCCCGACACCGAACAGCGCGGATGTCAGGGCAATCAGCACTTCGGGCAGCGGGGCCTGCGCCACCAGCGCGGGGTTGAGCACGAAGAAGAACGGCGCGATGTAGATCACCCCGCCAAGACGCATCGCCTCGAGCCCGACCTTGATCGCGTTCTCCCCGGCCATCGTCGCGGCGGCAAAAGCCCCCAGCGCCACCGGCGGGGTGATGAAGCTGATCATGCCCCAGTACAGGATGAACAGGTGCACCGCGATCCGGTTCAACCCGCCCTGTTCCAGCGCGGGTGCGAGCACCACGGCAAGGAAGATGTAGGCGGCCGTCACCGTCATCCCCATGCCGAAGATGAAGGCCGTGATTGCCCCCATCAGCAGCAGCACGAAAATGTTGTCACCGGCGATGAAGATCAGTTCGTTCACCAGCGTCCCGGCCAGACCCGTCGCGCTGAACGAGCCGACGATCAGGCCGACGCCCAGAAGGATCGCGGTCAGTTCGGCCAGACCCTGCCCGACGCCCACGATCATGTCGCCCAGCCGTTTCAGCGAAAGCCGGCTTTCCGGCAGGATCTGGTTGACCACCAGCAAAAGCGCGGTGGCGTAGAACGGGGCCGATGTTTCGCGCCGCATCACCAGCAGCATGAAGATCAGAACCCCGAAAACCGCGATATACAACCAGCCTTCGCGCAGGATCTGGCGCATGACCGGCAGTTCCGAGCGCGGCAGACCGCGCAGCCCCTTGCGTGCCGAATAGGCGTCGATCTGTGAAAACAGCGCGAAGTAGAACAGCAGCGACGGGATCGCGGCGGCTATGGCGATCTCGACATAAGGCACCGACAGGAACGACGCCATCACAAAGGCCGTGGCCCCCATGATCGGCGGCATCAGCACCCCCCCGGTCGAGGCGCAGGCCTCGGTCGCGGCGGCGGTGCGACCGGAAAAGCCCGACCGCTTCATCGCAGGAATGGACACCGCGCCCGTGGTCAGCACGTTCGAGATGACCGAGCCCGACATCGACCCCATGAAGCCGCTGGCAAAGATCGACACCTTGGCCGCACCACCGCGAAAACCGCCCACCAGCGTCAGCGCCAGATCATTGAAGAACTTGCCGCCGCCCGTGCGCTGCAACACGGCGCCGAACAGAATAAAGCCGATCACGACGCCGCCAAACGCCTTCATCGGAATGCCATACGAGCTTTCGGAGGAATAGACGTGGTAGGATACGGCCTCGCTCAGCGTGCTTTGAAAGCCCGAAAGCGGGTCGGGCACATGCCCCGCAAAGGTCGGGTAGAAGGCAAAGAGCACGACAATGCAGAACAGCACCAGCCCCCCGGCGCGTCGCGTGGCCTCAAGCACCAGTGCAAAGAACACGTAAGCCACGTATTGCGCGGTCTGCGGCGCGGCATATTCCCAGCCTTGCGACAGGTTTCTCTCGGCCGTCTGGGCAAGATAGGCCGTGGTCGCAAGCGCGGCCGCGGCCAGCAGCCAGTCGAGCCAGATGGGGTTGCCCACCTTGCTGCCATTCAGGCGGAACACCAGGAAGGACACCGCCAGGAACAGCCCGCCGAGAATATAGAGGTATCGCCCGTCGATCAGGACGATCCCGCCCAGTTGCAGATTGAACAGCTGGTTTATGACCAGCACCAATCCTGCCAGCGTGGTGATGATGACCGCGACCCGAGCCGCCATCCCCATGCCCGGATCACCCGGAGTGTCCGTTTCGCGCGCCAGTGCTGATACGTTGGCACTCATGCCAGCCCCTCCAATGGGTTGTCATTGCAGATAAGAAAACGGCCCCGTGACCGGAATCACGGGGCCGCCTCGGTCTTGGGGTGTCTTAGAACACCACCGAGAAGCCACCGGCCTCAAGCGCGGCGCGGCGCTTTTCCGGCCATGCCTCGTCCCAGTTGTCCGGGGCTTCGGCCTTGAGCTCTTCCCACGCGGCCTGAAGCGCGGCCTGACGCTCTACAAGCTCGTCGTTATGCGCCTGTGCTTCGTCGGACCACATGCCGACCTCGTTGAAATAGCGGATGGCCCCGTCGTGATAGGGCACGACCCAGGTCATGTTCTGCTTGTCCAGCGCCCAGCCCGCGATGCCGGGGGCCTTGCCGTCATAGCCCGGGAACAGCTCGACCATCGCCTTGGTCATGTTGTAAGCAAGGTCTTCTTCGGTGTCCGCTGTGCCGATCAGTACGGGATAGGCATAGCCCGCCCCCTGATACCCGTCGGTGCCGTCGATGTTGGCCCCGACCATCGCCTTGTTGGGCGTGAAGAACGGTGCGATTTCCTGCATCCGCGCCAGACCTTCGGCATTGTCCGGGTCGATCGGCGGCCAGAACAGGCCACGCGGGCCGGTTGCGGCCTCGTAGGCCAGGCCCGAGTTGGTCGAGGCGAAGGCCGCATCGACCTGACCCTCGGCCAGACCTTTCCAGGACGCGCCGAAGCCGCCGAAATCGACACGCTCCACATCGTCCCAGGTCAGGCCGCCGTAGGCCAGATAGGCCTCGGTGTTGACGTTCAGCGCGGGTGCGCCGACGACCCAGGCCACGCGCTTGCCCTTGAGATCCGAGAACTCCTCGATTCCCAGATCACCGGCCACGCCGACGGCCAGGTTGATCGCACCGCCGTTGTTGGCCATCAGCACGCGGATGGGCTGCGGCCCCCAGTTCTCGGCCCCGAATTCAAAGGCCCCTTCCTGTGCCATGAAGCTGCCGCCGACGCCCGTGGCCGAGAATTCGACCCGGCCCTGACGCAGCGGTTCCGTGCGGCTGACATCGTTCTTGCCGGGCAGGACGCGCAGGCTCATGCCGAGGGCATCCTGCAGGGCCGCGCCGATGGCGACGGCCTGGTTGAAGCCTGCCGATCCGGTGTCATAGGCTGTCCATGACATCTGTCTGGGCAGTTCGGCGGTGGTTGATTGTGCCAGTGCCGCGCCCGCGACAATGGTTGCAGTGCCGGCGGCTGCCAGCATATTGAAAAGACGCATCTGGTCTCCCCCCTCTTGGTTTTTCCTCCGGGGCGCGCGTTACGCCCCTCTCCTCACGAGATCCGCAATTCGGTTTGCGGAATTTGTTTTCGCTGTGCGATAGTCGGCGAGATGGCGCAAAAGTCAAGGGAGGCAATGATGGATCAGGCAACGACACGGGCAGCGGACCAACTGGCACGGGTTCTGGCGGCCCTTGGGGCGGACAGGATGTTCTGTGTGCCGGGCGAATCATATCTGTCCTTTCTGGACGCGCTGCTGGACCAGACCGCGATCGACACGGTGGTCTGCCGGCACGAGGGCGGTGCGGGCATGATGGCGGTGGCCGATGCCAAGCTGACCGGGCGGCCCGGTCTGCTGGCGGTCAGCCGGGGGCCGGGGGCCACCAACGCGTCGATCGCGCTGCATCTGGCGGATCAGGATGCGGTGCCGCTGGTGTGCCTCATCGGGCAGGTGGCGCGGTTCGAACGCGGGCGCGGGGCCTTTCAGGAGGTGGATTACACCCAGATGTTCGGCGGCATCGCCAAGGGCGTGTGGGAGGTGACCGAAGGCTCCAAGCTGGCGGAAACCGTGGCGCGCGCCTGGGCGCTGGCGCAGTCGGGCACGCCCGGCCCGGTGGTGATCGCCCTGCCCGAGGACATGTTGTCAGACCCCGTCGACGGGGCCTTGCCTGCGCCGGTGATCGTGCCGCGTGCCGGGGTGTCGCCCGACGATCTGGCGCAGGCCACCGAGATGCTGGCCGGGGCCGAGCGTCCGCTGATCATCGCGGGCAGCGGGCTGGACACCGCGCAGGGGCGTGCCGCGCTGGCCGAACTGGCGCAGGCGCATGGCGTGCCGGTCGCGCTGACCTTCAAGCATCAGGAGATTTTCGACAACGGCTCGCCGCTTTATGCGGGGCATCTGGGGTTCAAAAGCCCCGCTCCGCTGGTCAAGGCGCTGGGGCAGGCCGATCTGATCCTGGCCATCGGCACGCGGATGGGCGACACGCCCAGCCAGGGCTACAAGCTGCCGCGCGCGCCGCGCCCGGATCAGCCGTTCATTCATGTGTGGCCCGATGCGGATGTGCTGGGGCAGGTGTTCGAGACCGATCTGCCGCTGGCCTGCGACCCGGCGCTGTTCTGCGCGGCGCTGGCCGGTCAGCCTGCCACGGCCCCCGCCGCCCGCGCTGACTGGGCGGCGCAGGTCAATGCGGTCGCGCGGCAACTGGCCAGCGTGACGCCGAAGGATCAGGAGGATGGTCTGGATTTCGGGTCGGTCGTGGTGGAACTGGCCAGACAGGTGCCGCGCGACAATATCGTGGTCACGGATTCGGGCAACTTTTCGGGCTGGGTGCACCTGTTCTGGCCGTGGGACGGCACGCAGCAGGCCGTGGGCGCGGCTGGTGGCGCGATGGGTCTGGGCGTGCCCGGTGCGGTGGCTGCCGCCCTGCGCAACCCCGACAAGACGGTACTGGGCTTTGCCGGGGACGGCGGGCTGCTGATGACCGGCAACGAGATCGCGACCGCCATGGCCAAGGGGGCCAAACCCAAGATCGTGGTGTCGGACAACCGCACCTATGGCACGATCCGCCTGCATCAGGAACGTGACCATCCCAACCGCGTGTCGGGCACCGACCTGGTCAACCCCGATTTTGCCGCCTGGGGCGAAGCCTTTGGGGTCAAGGGTTTTTCTGTGGCCAAGGGCGATGACATCGCGGCGGTCGTGGGCGCGTTCCTGGCCCATGACGGCCCGGCGATCCTGTCGGCCAGAACATCGGCGCAGGCGATTTCACCCCATATCACCATTGCCGGGATTCACGCCCGCGTGGCCAAGGCATAAGGCTCAAGGCACCGGGCGCGGCGGCGGGGCAGGGTGCCCCGCCTCAAGCACCCGGAAATGGCCCACCACGGCCTCGCGCGCGACGCCGATGTGATAGTCCATCGCGGCCCGGGCCTCGTCCTGATCTCCGGTTTCCAGCGCGTCGATGATCAGCAGGTGATTGCGCGCGATCTTGTGCGGGTCGTCGAACACCCGCTCTATCAGGGCGGTGCTGGCCTGAATTTCCGACGCCAGCGTGTCAAACACCGCCAGAAACCGGCGGTTGCCGGATTTCTCGACGACCAGCCGGTGAAACTGCAGATCGGCGGCGATCTGGTGAATCACCTGCCCGTCGGTTGACCAGCCCGTCATCTTGTCCAGTTGCCGGTGCAGTTCTGCCACCACGCCCGGCACGCCGCCCACCCGCACAAGACGGGCGGCGGATTCGCGTTCGATGCACAGGCGCAGCTCGTATATCTGGTCCAGATCGTCGGCATTGATCGTGCGCACGAAAAACCCGCGATTGGCCTGAGACACCAGCAGGCCCGCGCTTTCCAGCAGGCGACCGGCCTCGCGCACGGGGGCGCGGCTGACACCCATTTCGCGCGCGATGGCGGATTCACTGACCCGGTCGCCCGGTTTAAGGCGGCCCGAGACGATCGCCTCGGTCAGCATCTGCGCGATGCGTTGCGACAGCGCATCGCGCGCGAGTTTCGGAAACAGGGGTTGGGGGTCCGATGCCATAGCGGGCAGCGTAGCCAGCAAATTGTCGTCTGTCGACAATTTAGCTTGACTCAGGCGACCCTCGGCGACGACCCTTGACGCATCCGGCCTGTGTGGGGAGTTCCCGCGCAAAAGGCCTGTCCTGCCATAGCGCAGGCAATCAGATGGGTGTGTCGGCCAGCGTGCCGGCACGGAAAAACAGCCCGCAAATACCTTGCAACAGGGAGACGAAAATGAAGAGATTCCTTATCACAACCATCCTGGCCACTGGGCTTGCCGTGCCCGCGGTGGCGCAACAGGCCGGTGGGCGACTGGACATCGTGGTGCAGCCCGAACCGCCCAGCCTGATGCTGGGTCTGGTGCAGAACGGCCCGACACAGCTGGTGGCGGGCGACATCTATGAAAGCCTGCTGCGCTATGACACCGACCTGAACCCGCAGCCGTCGCTGGCGGAATCCTGGGAGATTTCGGACGACGCGCTGACCTATACGTTCAATCTGCGCGAAGGTGTGAAATGGCACGACGGCGAGGATTTCACCGCCGAGGACGTGGTGTTTTCGGTCGACGAATTCCTGCGCGAAACCCATGCCCGTCTGCGCGTCAGCCTGGAGCATGTGGAAAGCGTGACCGCGCTGGACGACCACACCGTCGAATTCAAGCTGAAGAACCCGTTCGGCCCCTTCATCGGGGTGTTCGAGGCGGGGACGATGCCGATGATCCCCAAGCATATCTATGAAGGCACGGATTACGCCAACAACCCGGCCAACAACACGCCCATCGGCACCGGCCCCTTCAAGTTCGAAGAGTGGGAAAAGGGCAGCTATATCCACCTGGTCAAGAACGAGGACTACTACCTTGAGGGCCAGCCCTATCTGGACGAGGTGTATTACCGTGTCGTGCCCGATGCGGCCTCGCGCGCGGTGGCGTTCGAGAATGGCGAAGTCGATGTTCTGCCCGGCGGCTCGGTCGAGAACTGGGATGTGCAGCGTCTGACCGCGATGGATGGCGTGTGTTCGACCGGGCAGGGCTGGGAATACTTCGCCCCCCACGCGCATGCCTGGCTGAACAATCGCGAAGGTCCGACCGCGAACAAGGATTTCCGCAAGGCGGTGATGTACGCGATGGATCGTGAGTTCGTGAAAGACGTGATCTGGAACGGGTTTGGCAATGTTGCCACCAGCCCGGTGTCGTCCAAGACGAATTTCTACACCGACGACACGATCATGTACGATCAGGATCTGGACAAGGCGCGCGAGCATCTGGAAGCGGCCGGATATGACGGCGAAACCGTCCGCATCCTGCCCCTGCCTTACGGCGAGACGTGGCAGCGCTGGGCCGAGGCGATGAAGCAGAACTTTGACGAGGCCGGCATCAATTCTGAAATCGTTGCCACCGATGTCGCGGGCTGGAACCAGAAGCAGGCCGAATGGGATTTCGACATCGCCTTCACCTACCTGTACCAGTACGGCGATCCGGCCCTGGGCGTCGCACGCAGCTATCTGTCCAGCAACATCGCCAAGGGCAGCCCGTGGAACAACGTGGCGGGCTATGACAATCCCGAGGTCGACGAGATGTTCGCGAAGGCGGCAGTTGCCGCCACCCCCGAAGAACGCGAGGCGATCTACACCGAGGTGCAGCAAACCCTGGTCGATGATGTGCCCGTGGCCTGGCTGCTCGAGATCGAGTTTCCCACCATCTACCGGTGCGAAATCCAGGATCTGGTCACGACCGGTATCGGGGTGAACGACGGTCTGCGCGACGCGTGGATCGAGCAATAAGCGGGTAGACCCTGCGATCCGGCCCGGGGTCCGTCCCCGGGCCGGGATTTCCTGACAGATATGGTGACGGGGGCAGACCGGACCGATGGACATTGCACTGGCCATTCTGGGGCGCACTGTGAAGGCGGCGATCACGCTGCTACTGGTGGTGATCCTGAATTTTTTCCTGATCCATGCGGCGCCCGGCGATCCGGCGGCTGTCATGGCGGGCGAGGCGGGCGCGGCGGATGAGCAGTTCATCGCCCAGCTGCGCGAGCAGTTCGGGCTGGACCAGCCGCTGTATGTGCAGTTCTGGACCTATATCTCGGGCGTCGTGCAACTGGACCTGGGCTATTCCTACCGCCAGCAGATGCCGGTGCTGGACCTGATCCTTGACCGCCTGCCAGCCACATTGCTTTTGACGCTGACCGCGTTCTTCATGTCGCTGGCGCTGGGTATCATCTTTGGTCTGGCCGCCGCTGCGCGACAGGGCCGGATGGGCGACAGCATCATCACCTCGCTGGCGCTGCTGTTCTACGCCACGCCGCTGTTCTGGGTGGCGCTGATGGCGGTGGTGCTGTTCTCGGTCAAGCTGGGTTGGTTCCCCGCCTTTGGCTACGGCAGCGTCGGGTCGGGGTATTTCGGGCTTGAACTGGTGCTTGACCGGCTGCGACACCTTTTCCTGCCTGCGCTGACGCTGGGTCTGTTCTTCATGGCTGTGTATCTGCGCATGACGCGATCCTCGGTGCTTGAGGTCAGCCAGATGGATTTCGTGAAAACCGCCCGCGCCAAGGGGCTGAGCGAGGGCGTGATCCGCCGCCGCCATATCCTGCGCAACGCGCTGCTGCCGGTGGTCACGCTGGCCGGCTTGCAGGCCGGACAACTGGTGGGCGGTGCCGTCCTGACCGAGACGGTCTTTGCCTGGCCGGGCATCGGGCGGCTGATGTTCGAAAGCCTGACCGCACGCGACTATAACACGCTGCTGGGGGTTTTCCTTGTGTCCGCCGCGATGGTCATCGCCTTCAACATCATAACCGATCTGGTCTATCGCCTGATCGATCCGCGGATTTGAGGGGAGCGTCATGCTGGATTTCCTGAAACGTTTCTCGCGCAATCGCGGTGCGCTGTTCGGCGCGCTGATCCTGATTGTCGTCGTGCTGCTGGCGGTGTTCGCGCCGCTGATCTATCCCGAAAGTCCGTGGAAGATGGTGCAGCGCCCGTTCCTCGTGCCGTTCACCACCGATGGCTATCCGCTGGGCACCGACACGCTGGGCCGCGACGTGGCGGCGGGGCTGGTGCATGGCGCGCGCGTGTCGCTGATCG
The DNA here is from genome assembly GCF_042677865.1 of Lacimonas salitolerans. Taxonomy (NCBI): domain Bacteria; kingdom Pseudomonadati; phylum Pseudomonadota; class Alphaproteobacteria; order Rhodobacterales; family Paracoccaceae; genus Lacimonas; species Lacimonas salitolerans. The sequence goes on from NZ_JBHUDD010000049.1 coordinate 20,717, forward strand.
TCGGGCTGGTCTCGACCCTTGTGGCGCTGTTGATCGGCGTGCCGCTGGGGGCCTTCGCGGGCTTTTACGGCGGTCTGGTCGATGATGGCGCGATGCGGTTCACCGAGTTTTTCCAGACCATCCCGAATTTCGCGCTGGCGATTGTTCTGGTGGCTATCCTTGAGCCGACCCTGCCGACGATCACGCTGGCCATCGCCATCGTCAGTTGGCCGCCCGTCGCGCGCCTTGTGCGGGCCGAGGTTCTGTCGCTGCGCAGGCGCGAATTCGTCGATGCCGCGCGGCTGGCAGGGCTTACGAACATGCGCATCCTGTTTGGCCATATCCTGCCCAACGCGATGTCGCCGATCATCGTCATGGCCTCGCTCATGGTGGCGACGGCGATCCTGCTGGAAAGTTCGCTGTCGTTTCTGGGGCTGGGCGATCCCAACATCATGAGCTGGGGCTACATGATCGGGGCGGCGCGCACGGTGATCCGCAGCGCCTGGTGGCTCAGCTTCATTCCCGGTGTGGCGATCCTGCTGACGGTGCTGGCGCTGAACCTGATCGGCGAAGGGCTGAACGATGCGCTGAATCCGCGTCTGGCCAGAAAGGGGCGCTGAGCCATGCAAGAACCCGTCCTGTCGATCCGCGATCTTGCGGTGTCGTTGCCCCCGGGGGCCGACCGCGAATATGCCGTGCAGAACATCACCTTTGACCTGCACGCCGGGGAAATCCTGTGCGTCGTGGGTGAATCCGGCTCGGGCAAGTCGATGACCGCCAATGCGCTGATGGGGCTGTTGCCCGATCAGGTCGAGGTGGCCAGAGGCAGCGCGCATTTCGAAGGGCGCGATCTGATGCAATTGCCCGCGAACGAGCGGCGCAAGCTGCGAGGCGACCGCATCGGGATGATCTTTCAGGAACCGATGACCGCGCTGAACCCGCTGATGCGCATCGGCGACCAGATCACCGAGGTGTTCGAGGCGCACAACCGCCACACCCCGTCCGAGCGGCGGACCAAGGCGATGGCCCTGATCAACGAGGTCGGCCTGCCCGATCCCGAAAAGATCATCCGCGCCTATCCGTTCCAGTTGTCGGGCGGGCAGCGGCAGCGCGCGATGATCGCCATGGCGCTGGCGCTGGACCCCGCGATCCTGATCGCGGACGAGCCCACGACCGCGCTGGATGTGACCACGCAGGCGCAGATCCTGGACCTGATCAAGTCGATACAGGCGCGGCACGGCATGTCGGTGATGTTCATCACCCATGATTTCGGCGTGGTGGCCGAGATCGCGCACCGCGTCATTGTCATGCGCTATGGCGAGATCGTCGAACAGGACGCGGCGCAGACCGTTCTGAAAGACCCGCAGCACCCCTATACCAAGGCGTTGCTGGCCGCGATTCCGGGCGACACCGTACCCAACCCCGCGCCGGTGACGTCACAGCCGGTGCTGCAGGTGCGCAACCTGCGCAAGACATTCGTCACCTCGGGCGGGTTCTTCAAGCCCAAGCGCGAGGTGCGCGCGATCGATGATGTCTCGTTCGAGGTCGCGCGCGGGGAGGTTCTGGGCATCGTCGGCGAAAGCGGCTCGGGCAAGTCCACCGTTGGGCGGGCCATCGTGCGGCTGGTCGAACCGGACAGCGGCGAGATCATTCTTGACGGACAGGACATGAACACGCTCACGTCGGCGGAACTGCGCAGCGCGCGTCGCCGGGTGCAGATGATCTTTCAGGATCCCTATGCCTCTCTCAACCCGCGCAAGAAGGTCATGGATGCCCTGTGCGAAGGGCCCATCGTGCAGGGCGCGTCGAAAGAGCAGGCGCACGCCCGCGCCCGCGAACTGCTTGAGATCGTCGAGCTTGACCCCGGGGCCGCAGACCGCTTTCCGCACGAGTTTTCCGGCGGCCAGCGTCAGCGTATCGGCATCGCCCGCGCGCTGGCGATGGACCCGGACCTGATCATCGCGGACGAGGCGGTATCGGCGCTGGATGTGTCGATCCAGGCGCAGGTGCTGGAACTGCTGCGCGATCTGCAAAAGCGGCTGGACCTGTCGCTGATCTTCATCACCCACGACATGCGCGTCGCCGCGCAATTGTGCGACCGGGTGGCGGTGATGCAATACGGCAAGCTGGTCGAGATCGGCCCGGTGCAGGAGGTGTTCCTGAACCCCCAGAAGGAGTATACCCGCGCGCTGCTGGCTGCCGTGCCGGGCACCGACTGGCAGCTTGGCGCGGCCTGAGTTCTCGATCTGCTGAATTTTTCGACGCAGAGCCCATTTCTGCCTTTGAAATAGGCGAATGCCTGTCGTTCAGGGGGCATTGGCCTCGCCGCCGATGGTGCAGCGCCGTCCGGGCGTGATGATCTGGCCGCAAATGCCTCTTTCGCGGAGCCGTCAGATCACCCTGCCCATGCGCCATATCGAAGCCGCTATCGCACAGGCCCAGCCACGGGCCGAGGGCGCGCTGGACCTGCGCGTGAAACACCGCGACGGGCGCAGCGCGATCGACCGTTTCCGCGCCAGCGGGGCCTACAAGGCATTGTTTCCCCGCAGCGCGCTAGGGGTGCAGGCGATTGTCCTGAACACCGGCGGCGGTGTCACCGGCGGTGACCGTTTCGCCCTGACAGGCCATGTGGGGGTGGATGCCCATCTGACCCTGACGACGCAGGCCGCCGAACGCGCCTATCGCGCCGCGCGGGGCTGGGGCCGGGTGGACAGCGCGATCACCGTTGAGGCGGGCGCGACGCTGCACTGGCTGCCGCAAGAGCTGATCCTGTATGACGGTTGCGCGCTGCACCGCCGCCTGCGGGTCGATCTGGCCGATGGGGCCAGCGTGCTGCTGGTCGAGCCGGTGATTTTCGGCCGTGTCGCCATGGGCGAGCGCCTGACGCAGGCGCGGTTTCGTGACGACATCGCGGTCTATCGCGCGGGCCGCCCGGTCTATCGCGATGCCCTGCGGCTGGAGGGCGATCTGTCCCGAAGCGCCCTGCGCCGCGCCATCCTGAACGGCGCCGGGGCGATGGCCTGTCTGGTCTATGCCGCGCCGGATGCGCCCGCGCATCTGGACGGGCTGCGCGCGCTGTTGCCCGACACCGCCGGGGCCAGCCTGCTGGCGCCCGATCTGCTGGTGATGCGGCTGGTGGCATCCGACGGTTTTGCCCTGCGCGCATCGCTTTTGCCGGTTCTGGACCGGCTCAGCCGCGACACCCTGCCTGTGAGCTGGAGATTGTGACAGATGAACCTGACGCCCCGTGAAAAAGACAAGCTGCTGATTTCCATGGCCGCGGAGGTCGCGCGCAAGCGGCTGGCGCGCGGTGTGCGGCTGAACCACCCCGAGGCGATTGCCCTGATCACCGATGCGGTGGTCGAAGGGGCCCGGGACGGGCGCAGCGTGGCCGACATGATGCAGGCCGGGGCCGAGGTGATCACCCGCGAGCAATGCATGGAAGGCGTGCCCGAGATGATCCACGAGGTGCAGGTCGAAGCCACCTTTCCCGATGGCACCAAGCTGGTGACCGTTCACAATCCCATCCGCTAACACCCCGGAGACTACGCATGAAATACGTGTTCCCCCTGCTGATCCTCGCCAGCCCCGCGGCTGCCCATCCCGGCGCGCATGTGCATCCCCATGACGGGGCGCATTGGCTGTTGTGGGTGTCGGTCCTGACCATCGCCGTGGCCGGCATAATCGCGTTCCGGGGGCGCAAATGATCCCAGGCGAGCTTTTCCCAGCCCCCGGCACGCTGACCCTGAACGCGGGCGCGCAGGCGATCACCCTGATGGTGGCCAACACCGGCGACCGCCCGGTGCAGGTGGGCAGCCATTATCACTTTGCCGAAAGCAACCCAGGCCTGGAGTTCGACCGCGCGGCGGCACGCGGCCACCGGCTGGACATCGCGGCGGGCACCGCCGTGCGGTTCGAACCCGGCCAGCGCCGCGAGGTCTCGCTGATCCCCATCGGCGGCGGGCGGCGGATCTATGGTTTCAACGCGCAGGTCATGGGCGATCTGGACTGACCGGCACACCAGCAAAGTAGGGTGGGCGCCAGCCCACCACCCCGCCACAGGAGGCACCGCAATGCCCACCCCTATCAATCGATCCGATTATGCCGCCATGTTCGGCCCCACTGTGGGCGACAGGCTGCGTCTGGCCGATACCGATCTGATCATCGAGGTCGAGCGTGACCTGACCGCCGAGGCGGTGGGGCAGGCCCGCAGCGGTGGCACCGGGGCGAACGCGCTGTCCTATGGCGAAGAGGTGAAGTTCGGCGGCGGCAAGGTGATCCGCGACGGCATGGGCCAGTCGCAGGTCACGCGGGCGGACGGGGCGGTGGACACGGTGATCACCAACGCGCTGATCGTGGATCACTGGGGCATCGTGAAGGCCGATGTGGGCCTGAAGGACGGTCGCATCGCGGGCATCGGCAAGGCGGGCAATCCCGACACCCAGCCCGGCGTCACCATCATCGTCGGCCCGGGAACCGAGGTGATCGCGGGCGAGGGGCGCATCCTGACCGCCGGGGGCTTTGATAGCCACATCCACTTCATCTGCCCGCAACAGATCGAGGATGCGCTGCACTCCGGCCTGACCACCATGCTGGGCGGCGGCACCGGGCCTGCGCATGGCACGCTGGCCACGACCTGCACGCCGGGGCCGTGGCATATTGCGCGCATGTTGCAGGCGGCGGATGCCTTTCCGATGAACCTGGCCTTTGCGGGCAAGGGCAATGCCAGCCTGCCTGCCGCGCTGGAGGAACAGGTGCGCGCGGGGGCCTGTGCGCTGAAACTGCATGAGGACTGGGGCACCACCCCGGCGGCGATCGATTGTTGCCTGACCGTGGCCGATGCCATGGACGTGCAGGTGATGATCCACACCGACACGCTGAACGAATCCGGCTTTGTCGAGAACACCGTTGCGGCGATGAAGGGCCGCACCATCCATGCCTTTCACACCGAGGGCGCGGGCGGCGGCCACGCGCCGGACATCATCAAGATCTGCGGCGATGCGCATGTGCTGCCCAGTTCCACCAATCCCACGCGGCCCTTCACCGTCAACACGATCGAAGAGCATCTGGACATGCTCATGGTCTGTCACCATCTGGACAAATCCATCCCCGAGGACGTGGCATTCGCCGAAAGCCGCATCCGCCGCGAGACGATCGCGGCCGAGGATATCCTGCACGACATGGGCGCATTCTCGATCATCGCGTCTGACAGTCAGGCGATGGGCCGGGTGGGCGAGGTGATCATCCGCACCTGGCAGACCGCCGACAAGATGCGCAAGCAGCGTGGCCGCCTGCCCGAAGAAACCGGCGACAACGACAATTATCGCGTCCGCCGTTACATCGCCAAATACACCATCAACCCGGCCATCGCCCACGGCATCAGCGCCCATATCGGCAGCATCGAGGTCGGCAAGCGCGCCGATCTGGTGCTGTGGAGCCCGGCCTTTTTCGGGGTGAAACCGGATATGGTTCTGCTGGGCGGTTCCATTGTCTTGGCGCAGATGGGCGATCCGAATGCCAGCATCCCGACACCGCAGCCGGTCTATTCCCGACCGATGTTCGGGGCCTATGGCCGGTCGGTGGAACATTCGGCGGTGTGCTTTGTCTCGGGCGAGGCGCAGGCCGATGGCATCGGCAAGCGCCTGGGACTGGCCAAGCAGACCATCGCGGTGGAAAACACCCGCGGCATAGGCAAGCGTGACCTGATCCTGAACGACGCCCTGCCGCAGATCGAGGTGCACCCCGAAACCTACGAGGTGCGCGCGGATGGCGAGCTGTTGACCTGCCAACCGGCCGAGGTGCTGCCCATGGCGCAGCGCTATTTCCTGTTCTAGGGCAGGTCGGGTTTCAGCGTCTGATTGTGTGCCGCCTAAGCGAAACCAAGGCAGACTATCGGTCTTGGGTTGACCCATAGATCACCCGGTACTGACAGGAAAAGGTGAGAGGCTGGGTTTCTTGGGTGTAAAAATAATTAAAAGCAACAACATAGATAAATAGCATCGTGTCGATTTCTGGCTGGCTTGGCTGTGACCTTTGCAGCGAAGAGGTCGCAACGCTACCGCCGTCACAAAGAGCGCATGACAGTGATCGCTAGGTCGAACTCTGGTCATGCTGCACGCCATCTGCGATAGCCAGAAGCGGCCGCACAACATCTTTATCTCTGCCGGACAAGTCGGCGACTGCATCGGAGCGCGGACGTTGCTCGGCTGCTTGCCAATGATTGAATGGCTCTCTGGCGATCGTGGCCATGGCGCAAACTCGTTCACAGAAGCGTTGCAAGACAAGGGCATACGCGATTGCCTCTCTGCCCGAGAACAGCGCAATACGCCGATGAAACACGATTAGCGCTGCTACAAACGCCGCGACCGCCGCGGGCTTGGATAATCCGACAATTCAAATGAAGCCTGCATTTCGTGCATTGATAACTGCGCTGGCACGGTTCTTGGCATCCAGTTTCGAACAGATCGTGCGCATGTTGGCTTTGATTGTTACTTCTGAAACCGACAATCGCCATGCAATCTCTTTGTTTGTCAGTCCTTGGGAAACAAACTGAAGGATGCTGTTCTCTCTTGGAGAAAGGAGGCTTCTATTGCTTTCACCTGACCGGTTTCTTGCCGCCGACAGCGACACTGGAACGAACACCTCGCCGTCTGCAACAAGCTTGATCGCGTTCGCCAAAGATCGCAGCGGCATGGTCTTGGGGATTACGCCCATGCATCCAAGGGTCAAAACCTCTTGCACCTGGCCGGAAACCACATTGCCGGAAAACAACGCCACCGCGCCATCGGCATTCAGTCTGACAACCTCCTCGACACTCGGCAGCCCCTTCATTCCGGGCATCACAAGGTCCAGCAGCACCACTTGGACAGGCCCTTTTTCCGTCAAGTGGTGCTTGACTTCGTCCATCGACCCAACGCTTTCGACTTCCAGCGCAGGGTCCGAGTTTAGCGCCATGACAAGAGCCTCGCGGACGAGGTTATGATCGTCAGCGATCAAAACAGATATCATCTGTGCTCCCTTTCTCGGGGTTCTCTTGTTCAAAAGTTGATCAGCACTTAACTAGCTGTGTTAACCGTCAAAGCAAATTTTCGAAACCTGTATCAAAGAATATATTTTGTAACTTTAGATTCGCATGCTTGTTGGCGATGACGTTGACATCGCGGTACGGCATTGCAGCAGGCAAGCAGCCCGAGGCGATATGGCTGTAGACCCTGTTTATACGGCACCACCGGGTCGATCCCGGCGGGTTGGATGGTCTGAATGGCTTCGCTTCAGCCGTACGCGACCAGGCGACTTGCCTTCCCCCGGACCAGTCTTGAGGATCGAAATGATCGGGCCCCACAGGGCAGGGCTATTGCCGTCCCGACGACGTCTGGGCGCGACCGCCTGCCTGCCCGCGTGAACCAGAACCATCATCATGGAACGCGACCGACGCCAAGTCGCATCCCACCCTGATTGCCGACACGACATTCTCTTTGACATATCATTGCAGGACCGCCTTGCCGCGATGTGGCTGTTCGGGACCCGTCAGCGCGTTCATACCTTTTGAGCAACCAAAGTAACTTTCTGACCTACTGCCTCTAAAGACAAGGCAAGCCGACGCTTGATGCGGTTATTCGCAAGGAATTCATCAGGTATCGTTAAGTATATAATCTTGTATTGAGGCGCGATCATGCACATGGCAAAACTCCTGCGCTCTTTGGGCATCACTGGCGCAAAGACGAAATCTGACTTGCGATCCGAGGCGACAGGTGACGCAAAACCCAAAACCCCTTCCCTCAACGAATATCGGCCCAAGCTACACAATGCGACATTCTCTGGGGAGAGTAGATCTTTCAAGTCGAAGAAAGACATCGTCTCCAAGAAGGTGAGCGGAAGGGAGCCAGTGTCAATCGGTGGATATCCGGCGATGTTCAAATCAGCGATTGATATCGATCTGCCAGTCCTGATTTGCTCGAAGAAGCTCAAAACCATGGGAGATGTGATCGGCTGGTTTCGCGCGCAAGGAGTTGGAGTGACGCTGTGCGAGTCACTCGACGTAGGCAAGAGAGTGCAATCCCAGCTTCTGACAAGACACTCGTTCATCTTCGTCGATATCGATAGCTTCGGTGGTATCGATGAATGTTACGATTGCCTTGTTTGGATTCGCGAAAATGCTTTGGCTGTCCCTGTCGTGATCCTGTCCCATGACTTTCTTGTAGACGACTTCAGTTGCGAAAGGCTTCCATTGACGGACGTGTCGCTTCGTCTTCCGGTCTCATTTTCAAGCCTTGAACTATCGTTAATGATTGCACAGCAGAACAACTATTCGTGGCAGCTCAGGTTTGCAGATGCAATGCCATACTATCTTCTGGAAGCTGTATGACCGAGATCAGAATCTATGAAACTTCTGCAGGCCAGTTTGGTTATGCCGGCAGGAAATGATATAAGCAAAAAGTGACCGCCATTTTTTCAGTAAGAGTTTTAGAAGCAAGCCGTCATTGATTTCGCCGCATTGACTGATATATTGGATTCAATACATCAGCTTCGACTTCACCTGGCAATCGAACCTGTTTTGTTCAGGATACTTTCTCCGGTGTATATTTAAACGCTGTGCAAAGGCGCTTTTCATTACGCATCAACCTGTAAGGATCAGGCGAATTTATCCAAATTCAAGAATGTAAGCGACATCAAGTCTGATTTCGCAGAGACTCTATCGGTTTGCCGGTAAAGAAGTCATCACCCAATTGAATCGTGACGGTACCTGAAGGGTTCCGTGCTATGATAAGTCCTTGGACGTAGACACACCTACCCAAAACCAGCGTTGCAACCATGGGTCATACTCCTGAAAATTTTAGCCAAATGGCAGGTTGATTATTGCTGCTGGAGCTACTTTGTCGATAGGTTCTTGTGCTCACAAGGAATATCAAAGGAAGTGGTGTTATCTTTGGATAGAGAGCTGATTCTATATGCCCGATCTTGTGCAAGCGAAAACACGCGAGAGTCATGCCGTTCCAAAAACATTGTGAAGTTTTCAACCCCTGTGAGCTCACACCGGAGTCGAGGAAGCCCGCGCGCGCCATCACCTGCCCGTCCACGTTTTGGTTGACTGGTTCGGCGATGAAAAGCCGCACTGTGAACATTGGCACCGGTGATCGGCAGGCTGGCAAGACATTGCACGGTAATGCACCAAGCCATGGAGCTCACCTGGAAGCGTCCATGATCATATGCGTTGCGTGAAGCCTGTGGTGGAGGGGTAAGTCGCACCCAAATCGTTGGGTTCGGAGCAATGTCCTGCGAAACAGAACCTCTGTGACAGACTGAGTATGACAGGCTGCAACTGTGCGATATTATACTTTAGTGAAGTAATGTGACGGAAAGATAGAAGTGCGAATGGTGCGAAATTTGCATAGACCCACGCTGTGAACTACCCCCAAGTGACGGCGAGAACACCATTCGCGCCTGATGTTCACGGCTTTCAGGGTCAGCCACATTTTGCGCTGGCCCTGAACCACTTCTGTGTCATGGAATTTATATTGATGATGTGAGTCTGGCCAAGCATAACAGCGCCAGGCAATTCCATGCAGGCTTACAGAGAAAGTTCATGTATTCTTAAGTTCCTGAACCACCCCCGTGCTATAAATTTGGGATACCCTGTTTATCAATGACAGGACGCCGGTATTCTCTGAAATCTCATCGTCATTCGATAAGACTCGTGCACTAAAGATAGAGCGCGATTTCTAGGGTCTGTTGACGTTTAAGGATTCCCATATCGGCTTCGAAGTGATTCAAGGTTGCCAAACGGGAGGTGACCTTGATCCGC
>NZ_JBHUDD010000050.1:0-113008 GCF_042677865.1 Lacimonas salitolerans
CAAGACAGACAGCAGTTTCTCAGCCTTCATAGCCCTCGCAGCGACCGTTATTCGCCTCAGATGAACGTCAACAGGCCCTAATCTGGTGAGGTTGCCAAAGCGCGCTCAGCGCGTCGAGGCGCGGCGCAGCAACTCGGCCGCATCGGGCCGGTCCAGCAGCGATTCCTGCACTTCATAGGCCATATGGGGTTTCTGGCCGTGCCCGTTCAGGGTTTCCGACAGTTTCGCGGCCAGTTCGGCGGGCAGGGCCGGGCGCGTGCGCGGGTCGATCAGCAGCGTCTCGGCCGCGATCCCTTCGGCATAGATGATCTGGTGGCTGTCGAACAGAAGTTGAAAGTAATCCACGAACCCGCCGTCCTGCCGGTGCACGCTGGTGCCGTTCACCAGATGGCGCGCACGCACCAGCAACTCGGCCCGTCCGGCCCCTAGGGCATCCGAGCGCTGGTAGATGAACAACCGGTGTTCGGGGCTGACGATCAGGTCATGTTCGTTGTGCAGCGTGCCCGCCGTGATGACGATGGGCGCGTGTTCGCCCACCGCGCGCACCGTGGTCTGGCCGATCCAGCGGATCTCTTGCGGGCCGTCATCGCGGGTTAGCACGCGGTCGCCCACCGACAGATCCTCGATCCGTTTCTGCGCGCCGTTGGCCATGGTGATATGGGTGCCACGCGTGAACGACACGCAGGCCAGCTCGGCCAGCTTGGCCCGGGTGCTGTCGCGGTCGATGGTGACAAGGGCGTAATCGGTCTTGATCCGCAGCGCGGCCAGCGGCAGCGCGTAGATTTCGGCCACGTCGCCATCCTCGTCGACCTCGACCAGGACCAGAACCTCGGTCGTCTGGCCATCGGGCGACATGAAGGTCACGCAGCAGTCCAGATACAGCGCCGCGCCGGGTTGGCCTGCGCCGGTGTCGGGGGCGATCACCAGCGTTTCGTCGGGAAAGGGCCGCACGCTGAGCCGCGTCATCTGCGCCTCGGGCGACAGGGCGTAGACATCGCTGGGCAGCAATTCATCCGCAAAGGACAGCGCATCGCCCAGATTGGCCCCGTTCACCACGGAGATATCCGACGACCGGAACACCGGCAGAGAAAAGGTCGCGTTCTGGCTGGCCTTGACCGTCAGCATGGATGTTTCCGTCTTTCTGTCCTGCGCATTGAAGCAAAGCGTAGAATAGGATTGTGGCAAGGGTCGGTCAACGAGCGGGTGTTTTGCTGGCATAAGCGCAAAGTTTCCGCTAGCTCTTTGACCGCAACAGGAAATTCAGGGCAAGGAGCGACAATATGGATCTGGGGATCAAAGGCAAGCGCGCGCTGGTCTGCGCCAGCAGCAAGGGTCTGGGACGTGGCTGCGCCGAGGCGCTGGCCGCCGAGGGCGTGCATCTGGTGATGAATGCGCGCAGCGATGGCCCGCTGCAAGAGGCCGCGCAGGCGATCCGCGACGCCCATGGCGTCGAGGTGGTGGCCGTGGCCGCCGACATCACCACCGAAGAAGGCCGCGCACAGGTGCTGGCCGCCGCGGGACAGGTGGACATCCTTGTGACCAACGCGGGCGGTCCGCCGCCGGGTATGTGGCACGACTGGGAGCGCGAGGACTTCATCAAGGCGCTGGATGCCAACATGCTGACACCCATCGCGCTGATCAAGGCGCTGGTGCCCGGCATGATGGAGCGCGGCTGGGGCCGGGTGGTCAACATCACCTCGCAATCGGTCAAGGCCCCCATCCCGGTTCTGGGCCTGTCCAACTCGGCCCGCGCGGGGCTGACCGGCTATGTCGCGGGCACCGCGCGGCAGGTGGCCGAAAAGGGCGTCACGATCAACAACCTGCTGCCTGGCATCCACGCCACCGACCGCGCCGTGTCGCTCGATACCGGTGTATCCAAGGCGCAGGGCATCACGATGGACGAGGCGCGCAAGCAGCGCGAGGCGACGATTCCCGCCCGCCGCTACGGCACGGCCGAGGAATTCGGTGCCGCCTGTGCGTTCATCTGCTCGCACCATGCCGGGTTCATGATCGGGCAGAACGTGCTGCTGGACGGCGGGGCCACCAACGCCACGATCTGACCCGGACCGGGACGGCCCGTCGCGCAGCCGCGCGATGGGCTTGCCCTTTTGCGGGCGTGTTGATAGGCGATACCTGACTGGTTTAATAAACTACCCCGTGACCCCAGGATGAAACACGCCGCACCCCCGACCGCGCCTGAAAGGACACAGGTGACCCCGCTCGTTCCCCGTCTGGAAATCCGCGACCTGACCCGCAGCTTTGACGGGCAGGCGGTTGTGGATCATGTTTCGCTCAAGGTGATGCCGGGGCAGGTGACCTGCCTTCTGGGCCCGTCGGGCTGCGGCAAATCCACCACGCTGCGGATGATCGCGGGCGTCGAGATGCAGGATTCGGGCGAAATCCATGTCGATGGCAACCTGATCTGCGACACAGTGTTCCGGGTGCCGCCCGAGCGCCGGATGATCGGCCTGATGTTCCAGGATTTCGCGCTGTTTCCGCATCTGACGGTGGGACAGAATGTCGCCTTCGGCCTGAAAGGCCCGGCCGAGGCGAAACGCGCCCGGGTCGAGGAACTTCTGGGCAAGGTCGGGCTGCAACGCTTTGTCGATGAGTTTCCCTATCAGTTGTCGGGTGGCGAGCAGCAGCGCGTGGCGCTGGCCCGCGCGCTGGCACCGCGCCCGCGTATCATGCTGATGGATGAACCCTTCTCGGGTCTGGACAACCGCCTGCGCGACGATATCCGCGACGAGACGCTCGAGGTGCTGAAGGCCGAGGATGCCGCCGTGTTGCTGGTCACGCACGAGCCGGAAGAGGCGATGCGCATGGCCGACGAGATCGCGCTGATGCGCGATGGCAAGATCGTTCAGCAGGGTGCGCCTTATAATGTCTACAATGCGCCCATTGACCGGCATGCCATGTCGTTCTTTAGCGATATCAATGTGATACGCGGCAAAGTTCAAGGCGCGCTGACAGAAACGCCCTTCGGGCAGTTCCTGGCCCCCGGTGTGCCTGACGGGGCCGAGGTCGACATCGTGATCCGCCCGCAGCACATCAAGCTGGACCTTGACCGGGGCGGGCGCGGCCCCAATCCCACGGTGCAGGATGGCGTGGCGGCGCGGGGCGAGGTGGTGCGCGCCCGTTTCATGGGCGCGGAGAGCCTAGTCGAGATCCGCATGGACTACGATGGCTCGATTCTCAAGGCGACGGTGCCCAACGTGTTCCTGCCCGGCCCGGGCAAACCGCTGTGGCTGATGATCCGGCGCGACCGCTGTTTCGTGTTTCCCGTCGACCGGTGATCCCGGTCGAGAAGTTTCGTCCGAAAATTCTCGACGACAGGCACGCGTGGGGCGAGGCGAGATTTTTCGGAAGAAAAATCTCGGGGACAGGCGCGGCTGAGCGATCAATTTCCACGGTTGGGCACGCTTTGGTCCTTCCATGTGTGCGCCAAGCCCATTAGATACGAACAATGATTTTCGATGGGCCGCACGCGCACAGGCCCCGACCAAGGGAGAGATGACATGCTCAACAATATCGGCCTTCCCGGCCTTCTACTGATCGCGGTTGTCGTGCTGGTTCTGTTCGGCCGCGGCAAGATCAGTTCGCTCATGGGGGAGGTGGGCAAAGGCATCACCTCGTTCAAGAAAGGTGTCGCCGAAGGCACCAAGGAGCTGGACACCGACGAGGACGAAAGCGTGAAAACCGCCAGGGACGTCACGCCGGAAAGCGACAAAGACAAGGTCTGATCCATGTTTGACCTCGGCTGGACCGAATTGCTGGTGATCGGCGTGGTGGCCCTGATCGTGGTCGGGCCAAAGGATCTGCCCGGCCTGTTCAAGTCGGTCGGACGTTTCGTGGGCAAGGCCAAGGGCATGGCGCGCGAATTCAGCCGCGCGATGGAGGATGCCGCCGACGACAGCGGCATGCGCGACATCCAGAAGACCATCCGCAGCGCCACCAACCCGGTCGGCAGCGCGATGGACGGGGTGAAAGATGCCGCCCGGTCGCTGACCGACATCGACCCCAAAAGCCACACAGGCAAACTGTCTGCCGAACGGGCCGAGGCCAAGAAGAAGATCGAGGCCGCCGCCGCGCGCAAGGCCGCCGAGCGGATGCAGCGCGAAGCTGCCGAGGCGCTGGCCAAGGCCGATGCCGCCGAGGCCGAGCTGAGCAAACCTGCCGACACGCCCCCCGCTGACACCGCCGCACCCGCCGCGCCAAAGGCGGATGCACAGGTCGCGACTTCCAAGGACAGTGCATGAGCAACGCAGACGAGATCGAAGAAAGCTCGGCCCCGCTGATCGAGCATCTGGCCGAGCTGCGCACCCGGCTCATCCACTCGGTCGTGGCTTTCGTCATCGGCATGGTGATCTGTTTCACCGTGGCGACACCGATTTTCAACTTCCTGACCGACCCGCTGTGTCAGGTGCTGGCCGACCGTGGGCAGGATTGCGACCTGATCTTCATCAGCCCGCAGGAAGGTTTCTTCGTCGCGATCAAGATCTCGTTCCTGGGCGGCTTCATGCTGGCCTTTCCCTATATCGCCAACCAGATGTGGCGCTTCGTGGCGCCGGGGCTATACCGCTCGGAAAAGGGCGCGTTCCTGCCGTTCCTGATCGCCTCGCCCTTCATGTTCTTTTCGGGCGCGGCGTTTGCCTTCTACGTCGTCACGCCGCTGGCCTATGACTTTTTCCTCGGTTTTCAGCAATTCGGCACCGGCGGCGAGGCCGTTGTGGGCCAGGAAGTCCGGCAGGGCCTGTCGGTCGTGTTCCAGGGCTCGGCGCAGGAGTACCTGAACCTGACGATCAAGTTCATCATCGCCTTTGGCCTGTGCTTTCAGCTGCCTGTTCTGCTGACCCTGATGGGCAAGGCCGGGCTGGTCAGTTCGCAGGGCTTGAAGGATGTGCGCAAATACGCGGTGGTGGGCATTCTGGTGCTGGCCGCCTTCGTCACGCCGCCGGACGTGATCACGCAGGTGATCCTGTTCGTGGTGGTCTATGGCCTGTACGAAGTGTCGATCTTTCTCGTCCGCCGGGTCGAGAGAAAGCGCAAGGAGCAGATGCAGAAAGAGGGCATCTGGTTCGAGGATGATGACGAGGATTTCGACGATCCCCTGATGAAGGAATTCGACGAAGACCCTGACACCGGCGATACCGGCAAGGGCAACCGCGACTGATGGATGAGGCCACGCTGACCCGAATCGCCGACGCGCTGGAGCGTCTTGCCCCCGCGCCTCTGGCCGCCCCCGATCTGGACGCGGCAGATGCCTTTGTCTGGCACGTGTCGCCCGATCGTCTGGTGCCGGTGCCGCATGTTGCCCGCGTGGGGATCGAGCTGCTGGTGGGGGTCAACCGCTCGCGCGATACGCTGCTGGACAACACCCGCCAGTTCGCGCGCGGCCTGTCGGCGAACAATGCCCTGCTGTGGGGCGCGCGCGGCATGGGCAAATCCAGCCTGGTCAAGGCGGTTCATGCCGCCATCCTGGCCGAAGGCCTGCCGCTGAAGATCGTCGAGCTGCAACGCGAGGATCTGCCCAGCGTGCAGCGCCTGCTGGCAATCCTGCGCGCGGCACCCGGCCATCGGTTCGTGCTGTTCTGCGATGATCTGTCATTCAGCCACGATGACCAGCATTACAAAAGCCTCAAGGCGGTGCTGGATGGTGGGATCGAAGGCCGGCCCGACAACGTGATTTTCTATGCCACGTCGAATCGCCGCCACCTGATGCCCCGCGACATGATCGAGAACGAGCGCGGCAGCGCCATCAACCCGTCAGAGGCGGTCGAGGAAAAGGTATCGCTGTCGGATCGGTTCGGGCTGTGGCTGGGGTTTCACGCCTGCGATCAGGATCAGTATCTGGCGATGATCCGCGGCTATTGTGATGCCCACGGGGTCGAGATTGACGATGACACCCTGCGCGCCGAGGCGATCGAATGGCAGGCAACGCGCGGCGGCCGCTCGGGCCGGGTGGCGTGGCAGTTCTTTACCGATCTGGCAGGACGGCGCGGCGTGCGCGTCTGACGCCGCGACAATCGGATCAGTTCAGATACGGGTTCGGATCGACGCTGTCGAAACCCTTGCGCACCTCGAAATGCACATAGTTCGCATCACCGCCGCGGATTTTCGCGATCGTTTGCCCACGGCTGACGTTGTCGCCCTTGGCCACGGTGATGCCTTCGACATTGGCATAGACGGTCAGCAGGTTGTCGGGATGCTTGATCACAACGATGGGCACCTGATCGGCATCCGAGGTGATCGCGGCCACGGTGCCCGAGGCGGCGGCCTTGACCGACGTGCCGGCGGCGGCCTGAATGTCGATGCCGTCGTTGCGGCCCTTGGCGTAGTCGCGGATGATCTTGCCCTGCACCGGATAGCCCAGCCGGGCATCTGTGGTGCTGGCGCTGGTCTGGCTTTGGCCCATGTCGGGCGCGGGCGCATCCGGCTCCACGGGTGTCGCGGCAGAGGCGTCATCGTCGGGCAGCGGCTGCGAGGCCGAAGGCGGTGTCGGCGTGGGTGATCCGCTGCCGGGTGTCGGCGTGTCCAGCGGGGTGGTCGTCGTCTCGGGGGCGGCGGCGGCGCTGCGCGCGGGCGCGGCGGTGTTGGCGACGGGGATCAGCAGATACTGCCCTTCGCGCAGGCCGAAATCACTGCCCAGCCCGTTCCATTCGGCCAGCGAGCGCACCGAAACGTCATAAAGCCGCGCAACGGTATAGGCGGTCTCGCCGCGCCTGACCTGGTGGCGCACCGGCTCGGCCCCGGTCTGCGCGGGGGCCGGGGCGGCGGCGGTCTGGGTTCCGGCGGGGGTTGACCGGTCGATGGCCGAGCCCGCCAGCGTTGTGATATCCACGCGGTCCGGTGACGCTGTCGCCCCGGTCGCGGGCGAGGGTTCGGCCACGCGGTTGGGCAGGGCGATCACCTCGCCCGCGCGCAGGGTATCGCCGGTCTGCAACCCGTTGAACCGCGCCAGCGCGCCCGCGTCGGTGCCGATGCGGCGCGCCACGTCCTGAACCGTATCGCCGCGCTCGGCCACGGCGACCTGATAGCCGGGATAAGAAATCACGCCGCGATTGTCCGCCGGGGGCCGGTCTGCCGCCGCCTGCCGTGCGGCCTGCGCGGTGGTGGGGGCATCGCCGAAATTGCCGCGCAGGTCGAAATCCAGCGGAGCCTCGCAGCCGGCCAGCAAGGCCGTGGCAGCCGTGGCCATCAGCAGGCGGCGGGCGGGAAACGCGGCGGAAAACACAGGGGCGGCGGGTGAAAAACGGGCAATCATCTGTCGATATCCTCGAATGTCTGGTGCCCCTTGTGGCCGGGGCTTGGATGCGGTCTTGCGGCGGCGCGATGGCCCTCAGTCTTCCCGGCCCAGCCCTTCGACCAGCGGCACGAAACGCACCGGGCGCAGTTCGTCATACTCAAATCCTGTTTCGGTCCGGGTCACCCGGATCAGGCTCTGGACCGTGTCCGACTGGCCCACGGGCAATACCATGATACCCCCGATTTTCAACTGGGCCAATAGGGGGCCGGGCGGGTCTTCGGCGGCGGCGGTCACGAGAATGCGATCAAACGGGGCCTGATCGGGCAGTCCGAACGATCCGTCGGCGGTCACGGCGGTGATATTGACCAGACCCATGGCGTCAAACACCCCCTGCGCCTCGCGGACAAGGCGGCGGTAGCGGTCGACGGTATAGACCCGCCGCGCCAGATGGCTGAGGATCGCCGCCTGATAGCCGCTGCCGGTACCGACCTCCAGCACCTTGTCGCGCGGCTGGATCGCCAGGGCCTGCGTCATCAGTCCCACAACCGAGGGTTGGCTGATCGTCTGCCCGCAGGCGATGGGCAGCGGCATGTCCTCGTATGCGCGCCCGGCAAAGATGCCGCGCACGAAAGGCGCGCGGTCGACCCGTTCCATCGCCGTCAGAACGCGCTTGTCGGTCACCCCGCGCGAGCGGAGCGCGAACAGGAACTGCATCTTGCGTTCTGCGGTGGCGGGATCGTCGCTCATATCGCGTCTTTCAGCGCCTCCAGAGTGGCATGGCAGGTCAGGTCGGCGCGCATCGGCGTGACCGAGATATAGCCATCAAGATTGACTGCCGCATCCGTACCCGGGGCTGTCGGCACCTGCTGCTCGCCGCCCTTGATCCACAGGAACCGCCGGCCCGACGGGGCCAGATGAGGCTCGACCGTGAAGGGGGCGTTGCGGCGAAACCCTTGCGGCGCCATCACCGCGCCGCGCACCACATCGGCGGGCACGGGCGGGAAATTGATGTTGAAGAACAACTGGTAATCGGCCTGATCGGCGGGCAGGGCGGCCAGCAGCTTGCGGATCAGGGCGGGGCCATGGCTGCCCGCGGCCTCGAACGGATCATCGGCGGTAAAGTTCTGCGGGCCAAGGTATTGCGACAGCGCCATCGCGGGGATGCCCTGCAAGGCGGCCTCCATCGCGCCGCCCAGCGTGCCGGAATACATCGCGTTCTGCGCCGAGTTGTTGCCGCGATTGACGCCCGACAGCACAAGATCGGGGCGGGCATCGGTCATCACGTCATGGATGCCCGCCAGCACGCAATCGGCCGGGCTGCCCTCGGCGGCAAAGCGGCGGTCGGCCATCTTGGCCATCAGGGTGGGGTGGGTGTAGCTGATGCAATGGGCCACGCCCGATTGTTCGAACGCAGGCGCCACGACCCAGACCTCGCCCTCGGGGCCGGCCAGATCGGCGGCGATCGCCTCCATCACCTTCAGCCCCGGCGCGTTGATGCCATCGTCGTTGGTTACCAGAATACGCATGTATTGTCCCTGTCCTGCCTGCCCGTATCGACCTGACATGTCCTTAGAGGACAGGCGCGCGCGGGGCAAGCGGGGTGGGGCAGGCTGACCGGATCAGGGGGCGCTGCCCCCGTCGCCCGATGGGCGACTCCCCCGGAGTTTACCTGGCAAGATGAAGATCAGGCGATCTGCGTCAGCAGCTTGCGCGCCACATCCATCGGTGCGCTCAGCGTGTCGCGATTCTCGCCCGGAAAGAACCGCGCGCGGGTGGCGGTGGGCATCGGATCGGGGGTCAGCACATGCACCTGCGGGCCGGTCTTGACGGTTTCGGCGGCCCAACTGCGCGCAAGCGCGATCTGCGCGGCCTTGGTGGCCCCGTAGGCGCCAAAGAACTTGTCACCGGCGCGGGCGTCGTCAAAGAACACCGCGCGTCCCGTCGTGCCCAGCAGCGGCGCGATGAACGGGATCAGGATGCCGGTGCCGGTGACATTCACCTCGACCGATTTGCTCCAGTCCTTCTGGTCGACGAACACGGCAGGGGCCATCGGCGCGGCATGCACCGCCGTATGCGCCCACAGGTCGATCCCGCCCCAGCGGTCATGGATCGAGCGGCACAGCTGCGCCATCGCATCGGTCTTGGTGATGTCCATCGGGGACAGCGTGGCGCTGCCGCCCGCGGCCTGAATGCGGTCGTCCAGCTCTTCCAGCGCGCCGGTGGTGCGGGCCACGGCGACGATATGGTGAGTGGCGGCAAGAGCCTCGGCCAGGGCGGCACCCAGTCCGCGCGAGGCCCCAGTGACAAGGGCGATTTTCTGATCCATGGCCGGGGGTTTGCGCGTTTTGGACCGGCGCGTCAAGCGGCTCTGGTGCGGCCTAGTTGCCGGGCATGGTCAGGGTCATGGGCCGGCCGCGCCGTTCGCCCTGCAGCATGCCTGGGGCGATGGCGGTGACGTGCAACCCGTCCACCTGATCACCCGGCGAAACGCGCGCCACCTGGCCCGAGGGCAGGCGCAGCAGCGCGTGCAAGGCCTCGGCTGCGCCGAAGGTGCCGATCAGGATCGGCGTCCGCCCGGGCAGGGCGGCCTGACGGGTTGCCAGATCGGTGACGTTCTGTGGGGTGGGCTGGGCATTGGCCATCTGATGCGATCCTGGTTCGGTGTCGGGAACCGAGCCGATAGGCCAATGCTGCGGGTGCGAAAAGGGGGCGCGTTGCCCATGCGCGCCGGAGCGCCGATGCCGCCGGGTCAGACCGGCGGCAGCGCGCCCGTCATTCGGCGGCTTTCATCTCGAAACCCTTTTCGATCATGTCGGCGGGTTCGATCGGGTACTCCCCGGAAAAGCAGGCGTCGCAATATTGCGGGCATTTCGGGTTGCGGCCCTCGGCCTCGCCCACGGCGCGATACAGCCCGTCAAGCGAGATGAAGCGCAGGCTGTCCACCTGCAGGTAATCGCGCATCTCGTCCTCGGACATGGTGGCGGCCAGCAGCTTGTCGCGCTGCGGCGTGTCCACACCGTAGAAACAGGGCCAGGCGGTGGGCGGCGACGCGATGCGGAAATGCACCTCGGCGGCACCCGCGTCCAGGATCATCTCCTTGATCTTGCGGCTGGTGGTGCCGCGCACCACGCTGTCATCCACCAGGATCACCCGCTTGCCCCGGATCAGGGCGCGGTTCACGTTCAGTTTCAGCCGCACGCCCATGTTGCGGATCTGTTCGGTCGGTTCGATGAAGGTCCGGCCCATGTACTGGTTGCGGATGATGCCCATGCCGTAGGGGATGCCCGATTCGTGGGCATAGCCGATGGCCGCGGGCGTGCCGCTGTCGGGCACCGGGCAGACCAGATCGGCATCCACCGGGGCCTCGCGTGCCAGTTCCACGCCGATCTGGCGGCGCGTCTCATAGACCGAGCGCCCGCCAAGGATCGAATCAGGGCGCGAGAAATAGACGTGCTCAAAGATGCAAAAGCGCGACTGCTGGGGCACAAAGGGCCGCATGCTGTTGAGCTTGCCATGCTCGATCACCACCATCTCGCCCGGTTCGACCTCGCGGATGTACTCGGCTCCGATGATGTCCAGCGCGCAGGTTTCCGACGACAGGATCCAGCCGTCCTCGCCCAGCCTGCCGATCACAAGCGGGCGCACCCCCAGCGGGTCGCGCACGCCGATCAGCTTGGTCCGGGTCATGGCGACGATGGAAAACGCGCCCTCGACCCGGCGCAGGGCGTCCATCATCCGCTCGGGCACCTTGCGTTGCAGGCTGCGCGCCATCAGGTGGATGATGCATTCGCTGTCGGATGACGACTGAAAGATCGAGCCGCGCTCGATCAACTCGCGGCGCAGGGCATCGGCATTGGTGATGTTGCCGTTATGGGCAATCGCCGCGCCGCCCATCGAAAACTCGCCAAAGAACGGCTGCACGTCGCGGATCTGCGTGGCCCCCTTGGAGCCGGCGGTGGAATAGCGCACATGCCCGATGGCAAGGCTGCCGGGCAGGGTTTCCATCAGCGATTGCTTGGTGAAATTGTCGCGCACATAGCCAAATCGTCGGGCGCTGTTGAACCCGCTTTCGGGGTCATGGCTGACGATGCCGCCGGCCTCTTGCCCGCGATGTTGCAGCGCGTGCAGCCCGAGGGCCACGAAATTCGCCGCGTCGGTTACGCCGATCACGCCGAACACGCCGCATTCCTCGTGCAGTTTGTCGTCGTCGAATGGATGTGCGGGGGGCATATGCTTGGACAAGGGCAGCTCCGATTCCCGTGTGGCCTGCGTCTGACCCCCTCTTAGTGGGTTGCGCGGCCAGTGTCACGAAACGATCACATGATCCGCGCCGCCCCGGCCCTTATTGGCTTGCCGGTGCGTCGCAGACGCCCACAAGCTGCTCATATTGCGCGGTTACCCAGCCAAGCGCGGCCTCGGGGTTCTGGTTCTCGATATTGTCGGTCAGCCGCGCAAACACCCGGGCCGAGCGGGAATCGTCGATCATCGCCACATTCTGGCTGGTGATCACGGTGTCATAGACGAAATAGGCCACAGCCACCAACAGGATGCCGCGCAGCACGCCGAACAGGAAGCCAAAGCCCTGATCGATCCCGCCCAGGGCCGAGCGTTGCACCAGCGACGAAAACAGCGGGGTGAACAGCGAGGCGATCACCAGCGCCACGGCAAAGACGGCGGCAAAGGCGGCGATGATGCTCAGCTCGCAACTGTCCGCCAGCATCGCGCCGATCACCGGCACTTCCTTGACCAGCGGCTGCACCTGCGGCGCAAAGACAAAGGCCATCACACCGGCGACGATCCAGCCCGCGATGGCCAGCGCCTCGCGCACGAAGCCGCGCGCATAGGCCAGAAGCGCTGACAAAACGATGATCAGCGCCACGACGCCGTCGATGATGGTGAACCCGTCCATGCCTACCCCTGCTGCGTGGCGCTAACCTGCACCGAATACGTCCCCAACGAAACTGGCCAGATCCGTCATCTGCGTGAGGGTCAGCCCGCCATCTCCCGTCAGTTTTCCACCTGCCGGAACGATTGCGGCGTTGAAACCAAGTTTTCGGGCTTCTTTCAACCTGTTTTCGGCCTGACCCACCGGACGCAGGGCACCCGACAGGCTGATTTCCCCGAAAACCACGGTTTCCGGCGGAAGGCTGACATCCTCGCGCGCGCTCAGCAATGCGGCGGCCACGGCCAGATCGGCGGCGGGTTCGCTGACCTTCAGCCCGCCCGCCACGTTCAGATAGACATCAAGCCCGGTGAACGGGATGCCGCACCGCGCCTCGAGCACGGCTAGGATCATCGCCAGCCGCCCGCCATCCCAGCCCACCACCGTTCGGCGCGGCTGGGAATGCGGGCTGGGGGCGACCAGCGCCTGAAACTCGACCAGCACGGGGCGGGTGCCCTCGATCCCGGCAAAGACCACGCTGCCCGGCGCAGGCTCGCCGCGTTCGGACAGGAACAGCGCCGAAGGGTTGGTGACCTCGGCCAGCCCCGCGCCGGTCATCTCGAACACACCGATCTCGTCTGCCGGGCCAAAGCGGTTCTTGACGCTGCGCAGGATGCGGAACTGATGCCCGCGCTCGCCTTCGAAGTACAGCACGGTGTCGACCATGTGTTCGACCACGCGCGGGCCTGCGATCTGGCCATCCTTGGTGACATGACCCACCATGATCACGCTGACGCCGCGCCGCTTGGCAAAGGTTGTCAGCTCGTGCGCGGCGGCGCGCACCTGCGACACGCTGCCGGGCGCGCTTTCGACATTGTCGGCCCACATGGTCTGGATCGAATCGATGATCACAAGCTGCGGCTTTTCCGCCTCAAGCGTGGTCAGGATGTCGCGCAGGTTGGTTTCCGCCGCCAGCTTGACCGGCGATTGCGCCAGCCCCAGCCGCTGCGCGCGCATGCGCACCTGTGCGCTGGCCTCTTCGCCGCTGACATAAAGCGTCTTGAGCCCCGCATCGGCGAATTTCGCCACCGCCTGCAACAGCAGCGTGGATTTGCCGATGCCCGGATCGCCCCCCACAAGAATGGCGCTGGCCGGCACCAGCCCGCCGCCCAGCACGCGGTCCAGCTCGTCCATGCCCGAGCGGGTGCGCGGGGGCGGCGTCTCCTCGGACGACAGGTCGGTCAGCCGGATCGCGCGGCCCCGCGAGGCGCCCAGCGATTTCGAGGCCGGGCCAGCCGACAGCGGCGCCTCTTCGACGATGGAGTTCCATTCACCGCAGGCGTCGCAACGCCCCGACCATTTCGAATGGGACGCGCCGCAGGCCGTGCAGGTGAAGCTGAGTTGTTTTGCCGCTTTTGCCATACCGCTTAGTGGCCCAAGCGGCGGGGGCGGTCAAACCGCAAATCCGCGCGCTATTCCGCCGCGCGGGGCAGATCGAAAATCCGGTCATCGCCATCACGCAGGGTGGTTTCCAGCCCCAGATCGGGCAGCAGGCCCTGCAACTCGGCGCGCAGCCGCTCAAGCTGGCTGGCGGCCACGCTTTCCTCAAGCTCGACCTGATGCAGCCAGTGGCGCAATTCGGTGGCGATGTGCTTGGCCTCGATCAGATTATGGTTGAACCGCTCGATCTCTTCCTGCCGCTGATGCAGGAACATGCGCGCCCGGGCGACCTTGTCGGCAGAATAGGTCTCGGCCAGTTCGCGGCTGATGTGGCTCATCTGTGCGGCGATTTCCAGCAGGTCGGGCTCCAGCCGTTCCAGATCGGGATGGGTGCGCAGATGGGCCAGCCGTTCGCGCACCGCATCGAATTCCGATGACAGCTTGAACACCCCCTCGCGGTCGGCGGTATGGGCGGCGTGATAGGCGCGGGCGATATCCTCCATCCCGATCTGGAACCGTCGGTGCGCGGTTTCCAGAGCCATGATCCGACCGTTGGCGGGCAGGAAGGCCACCAGCATCACCGCCAGCGCCGCCAGCCCGCATTGCAGCCAGATGCCCGCCTGCGGCAGCGCCTGCGAGCCCCATGACATGTCGATCTGAAGCCACGGCCAGACACCGCTGGCGGACAGGCCGACAGAGCCAACGCCAAGCACCGCCGCCGCGATGATCAGACCGCAGGCGGCACGCTGCAACAGCCCCCGAAAAAGCAGGTAAATGGACGCGATGTTCGCAGACATGCGATTCCCCCAACAACGTGACACCGGACATCGGCAAGTTTACGCCGGTCTGTCTTGATTCCTAAGCGGAAAATGGATCATCCGCGCGCCGAATGCCCGGGAACAACCAGATCAGGGATGTTTCGTTCCCGACAGCGGGTCGTGATCCGGGGAATCAGGTGTCGGTCTGGTCATCAATCCGATGATCAGCGAGGCCAGAATGCACGCGGTGAACAGGTACAGACCCCAAGCCGTCTCGATCCGGCCCACACCGATGCCCTTGATGATGGTGATGTAAAGCGCGATCAAAAACACATCGGCCATGGCCAGCTTGCCCAGCAGGGTCAGAACCGGCCGCGCGCGGGCGTCCAGCCATCCGAATTGCACCAGCGCCAGCCCCAGCACCTTGAGATAGGGCGCAAACAGCGCGAACACCGTCACCAGCAGCGCCAGCACCACGTCGCTGGCCCAGAGCGATTGCAGCCCGGTGATCACGCTGATTTCCGACAGGCCGAACAGCGGCAGCAAGCCAGCCCGCATCAAGGGTGCAAACCACGCGACCGGAAACAGGATCAGCAGCGACAGGTTGGCAATGCGCAGGGCGGTCTGCATCGGTCAGCGCGCCATCAGCCACATCGTCAGCAGCGCCCCGATCAGCAGCAGGTGCAGCGCGTCGATCCAGCGCCAGCGCACCCCCGGCAGAAACGCCGAGGCCAGCATCGGCGCGCTGGCCAGCAAGGGCAGGGCCATGCCGCCCCCCAGATTGCCTGCCTTGATCGCGGTGGCCACCACCGGCCCGCCCTGCAAGCCCACCGTGCCGGGACCGATCACTGCCGCAGCGCCCAGCACGGCCAGCACAAACGCGACACCCGCCGCCAGCCGCGCTGCACCGCGACCGACAAGGCCACGCAGCAGCGCCAGCACCGCCAGCACGGGCAGGTACACGAATTCCTTGAGCAACAGGAAGTTCAGCAGCATCGGGTCAGGTTGAAACGCGCCCATGTCCGGCTCCTATCTGACGGCGGCGATCGGTCCTTGGGCGCGGCCGTGGATGAACTGATCAAGATACGGATCGCCGCTGTCATCCAGTTGCGCCACCGGTCCTGTCCATTTGATCACCCCGTCATGCAACATCGCCACGGTGTCTGCAATCGCGCGCACTGATGACATGTCATGGGTGATGGTCATCGCCGTCGCCCCCATCTCGACCACGATTTCGCGGATCAGGTCGTTGATGACACCGGCCATGATCGGGTCCAGCCCGGTGGTCGGCTCATCGAAAAAGATGATCTCGGGCTCGGCGGCGATGGCGCGGGCCAGCCCCACGCGTTTCTGCATGCCGCCCGACAATTCGGCGGGCAGCTTGTCGGCCACATCCGGGCTCAGCCCCACGCGGCGCAGCTTTTCCATCGCGATCTCGCGCGCCTGCGCCTTGGGCCGTTTCAGACGCCCGCGCAGCAGGCGGAACGCCACATTCTGCCACACGGGCAGCGAATCAAACAGCGCGCCGCCCTGAAACAGCATCCCGAACCGCGCCAGAAAGGCATCGCGATCGGCTTGCGCTACGTCCTGCCCATCCAGCGTGATCACCCCGCTGTCGGGCCGCACCAGCCCCAGCACGCATTTCAGCAGCACAGACTTGCCCGTGCCCGACCCGCCGATGATCACCATCGAGGTGCCCGAGGCGATGCGCAAATCCACGCCGCGCAGCACGCGATTGTCGCCGAATGCCTTGTGAACGCCTGATAATTCGATCATCCCGCGCTCCTCAAACTGCGAAAAACAGACCCGTCAGCAGGAAATTCGCCGCCAGGATCAGGATCGCCGCCGCCTGCACCGATCCCTTGGTGGCCGCGCCCACACCATGCGCGCCGCGCCCTGAATTCATGCCGTAGAAACAGCCCATCGTCGTGGCGATCACGCCGAACACCGCGCCCTTGACCAACGATGAGATCACATCCAGCGGCTCCAGGAAATCCACCGTGTTCTTGAGGTATGTCGCGGGGTTGAAGCCCAGGGTGTTCACCGCCACCGCATAGCCGCCGAAAATCCCGATGATGTCGCCCACGCCCACCAGCACCGGCACCACGATCAACCCGGCCAGCACGCGCGGCGCGGTCAGGTATTTCATCGGATGGGTGGACAGGGTCACCAGCGCGTCGATCTGCTCGGTCACCTTCATGGTGGCGATCTCGGCGGCGATACTGGATGTCACCCGCGCCGCGATCATCAGGCCCACCAGCACCGGGCCAAGCTCGCGCACCATCCCGATGGCCACGATCTGCGGCACCACCGCCTCGGCGCTGAACCGCGCGCCGCCGGCATAGATCTGCAACGCCAGCGCGCCGCCGGTAAACAGCGCGGTCAGCCCCACGACCGGCAGCGACAGCCAGCCGATTTGCAGCAGCGCGGCCAGAAACTCGCGCCCATAAAGGGCGGGCGCACCATGTGCCCCACCGCATCGGCGGCAAAGATCGCCACCCGGCCGATCATCGCAAGGGCCGCCAGCACCGCACGCCCCAGCGCACCCAGCGGGCGGGCCAGCGCGGTCATGTCTCGTAGTAACGGCGGTGATAGCGCCCGCCAAGCGCGGTCAGGATTTCATAGCCGATGGTGCCCGCCGCATCGGCCAGCACATCGACCGTGTTGTGATGGCCCAGCAGCTCCACCGCCTGCGGTTCAGGCTCCACGCAGGTCACATCGACGCCGATCAGGTCCATCGACACCCGGCCCACCATCTTGCAGGCGGTGCCGCCGACCCAGACATGCGCCTGCGGTCCCATCGCGCGGATGATCCCGTCGGCATAGCCTGCGGCGATGGTGGCGATACGGGCCGGTTCGCGCGCCGTCCAGGTGTTGCCATAGCCCACGGTTTCACCCGCATCCACATCGCGGATCTGGATCACCGGCACGCTGACATGGGCAACCGGCTGCGCGGCGTCAAAGGGCTGCCCGCCATAAAGGCCCACGCCCGGGCGCGTCACCTCGAAATGATACTCGGGGCCCATCAATATGCCGCCCGTCGCCGCCAGCGACCGGGGCACGGCCATGCCATCCGTCATCTCGCGGAACATCGCCAGCTGATGCGGGTTCATCGGATGAACGGGGTCATCCGCGCAGGCCAGATGCGACATGATCAGGGTCATGTTCTGGCCCGTCGCGATCTCGCGCAGGGCGGCCCATTCGGCGGGCTCCATCCCCAAGCGGTTCATGCCGGTGTCCAGCTGGATGCCGAAGGGCGCGTCGGGCAGCGCCTCGAGATGGCGCAGCATCTGGTCCAGCGAGTTGATCATGGGCACCAGCCCCAGATCGCCGATCATGTCGGTATCGCCGGGCATATGGCCCGAAAACACGTTGATCTCGGGTCCCGGACCAAGCGCCTGACGCAGTTCGGCGCCTTCCTCGGCGACGGCGACGAAGAACCGCCGCGCGCCTTCGCGGGCCAGCCGTCGGGCCACGCGGTCCACCCCGCATCCATAGCCATTGGCCTTGACCACCGCAGCGGTCTCGACATTCGTTTTCGCGTCCAGCGCGCGCCAGTTGGCGGCGATGGCGTCCAGGTCAATCGTAAGGGTCGCAGCTGTCATGGCGGGGTTTTGGCAGACGGGCAGGCGGGGTCAAGCGAAAAGCAGGGTGCGCTCAGGGCTCCATGAAAATCTGCATGTTGCGCCGCCATATCTGTTCCCCGATCAGGCAGTCATAGTCGGGACGCTGGCGCATCTGCGCCGGGATCACGCGCGCCGGCGTGCCTGCGATCTCCAGCACCAGCTTGCGGCGCACCGCGTCGCCGAAATCCTCCCACTGCGTCACGGGGATAAAGAACGCGCCCGGCCCGCCGATCACGCAGGCCTCGTAATACACGTCCAGATCGGGAATGCCCCACCGCGAGGACAGACCGTCGGTCGTCATCATCGGCAATCCGTTGATGGTGATCCCCTGCGCGATGACCGTATCGCGCATGTCGTCCACGGCGCGCCCCTCGTTGTTGGGCCCGTCGCCCGACACGTCGATCACCCGGCGCAGCCCCTGATACTGGTTCGTGGCGATCATCTGCGCGCCAAATCCCAGCGCCCCCGAGATCGAGGTGCGCCGCATCGACCCGCCCGAGTTGGTCAGGATCTGCCCCGCCACCCGCTCGGCATCCTGCGCGTTTTCCAGCAGGGTCCAAGGCACCACCACGCGCTGCGTGCCGCTGCCGGCCCATTCGACATAGGTGATGGCGATGCGCCCCAGCAATCCGCCGCCCACGGCACCCAGCACCGCGTCCGAGGTCAGCGCCGCAGCATAGCCCTGCCGCTGAATCTCCAGCTCGCGCGGCGACATCGAGCGCGACACATCCACCGCCAGCACCAGTTCGACATCCACTTCGACCAGCGTCTGGGCCTGCGCGGGCAGGGCGGTGGCAAGGCAGGTCAGGCAGGCCGCAATAAAATTTCGCATGCCCCATTGCGCCACAGCCCGGCGGCCCCTGTCCATTCACAAACGCGCAAGCCGGGCGGTTTTTGCCACTTGTGCTGAAACGCAGGGCGTCAGAACCCGTCGGGGCCGTCGGTCTGCTGCCAGGGTTTGACCAGGTTGCCAAAGCGGGTGAACCGACCCTCGAAGCTCAGTTCGACTGTGCCGATGGGGCCATGGCGCTGCTTGCCGATGACCACCTCGGCCTTGCCGTGCAGGCGCTCCATCTCGTCCTGCCACTTGGCCATCGCTTCCAGATCGTGATCGCCGGGCTTTTCGCGTTCCTTGTAGTATTCCTCGCGGAACACGAACATCACCACGTCGGCATCCTGCTCGATCGAGCCGGATTCGCGCAGGTCGCTCAGTTGCGGGCGCTTGTCCTCGCGGTTTTCCACCTGCCGCGACAGCTGCGACAGGGCGATCACCGGGATGTTCAGTTCCTTGGCGATGGCTTTCAGGCCCATGGTGATCTCTGAAATCTCGTTCACCCGGTTTTCCGAGCGTCCACCGCCGCGCACCAGTTGCAGGTAATCGACGATCAGAACGTCCAGACCATGGGTGCGTTTCAGCCGCCGTGCGCGCACCGCCAGTTGCGCGATGGGCAGGGCGGGCGTGTCGTCGATGAACAGCGGGCAGGCCTCGAGGCTTTTTGCGGCATCGACAAAGCGGCGGAACTCCACCTCGGTCATGTCGCCGCGCCGGATCTGTTCGCTGGGCACCTCGGCGGCTTCCGACAGGATACGCGCGGCCAGTTGCTCGGCGCTCATCTCAAGACTGTAAAAGCCCACAACGCCGCCTTCGACCGCGCCTTCGGTGCCATCGGGCAGCGTGCCCTTGCGATAGGTTTTCGCGATGTTGAAGGCGATGTTCGTCGCAAGCGAGGTCTTGCCCATCGACGGACGCCCGGCAAGGATCAGCAGGTCGGACTTGTGCAGCCCGCCCAGCTTCTTGTCCATGTCGATCAGCCCGGTCGAGATGCCGGCCAGCCCGCCTTCGCGCTGATAGGCGGCATTGGCCATGTTCACCGCATCTGTGACCGCGCGCAGGAACGACTGGAACCCGCTGGCGGTCTGGCCCTGCTCGGACAGCCGGTACAGCGACTGTTCCGCCTCGACGATCTGCTCTTTCGGCTCGGAGTCGATGTCGACCTTTTTCGCGCGGTCCACGATCTCGTGGCCCAGCCGGATCAGCTCGCGCCGCACGGCCAGATCGTGGATCATCTGGGCATAGTCGCGCACCGCATAGGCGCTGATCGCCGCCCCCGCCAGACGCGCCAGATAGGCCGGGCCGCCCAGTTCCTTCAGCCCTTCGTCATCGTCAAAGAACGCCTTGAGCGTGACCGGGCTGGCCAGGTTGTTCTTGGCAATGCGCGCGGCGGCCACCTCGTAGATGCGGGCGTGGACCGGATCGTAGAAATGCTTGGAATTGATGATGCTGGCCACGCGGTCATAGACATCGTTGTTGGTCAGGATCGCGCCCAGCAACTGTTGTTCGGCCTCGATCGAGTGGGGCATGGTGTCGGCGTCCTGCACCTCGGCCCCGGTCGGATTGAAAGTCGTCAGCTCGTTCATCGTCATTCCCTGCTGGTGTAGGGCGTCATAGAAACACAGGCGATTCCCGGCAAATTGTATGTTTCTGTGGATAAGCTGTGGGCAGCCCGGCCACACCGCTATCTTGCGTCACCGGGGCGGCCCGCGTCAATATATTGTAAGGGTCGGTCGGCAACGGATGGCTGACCAAGCGTCAGTTCATCCGCGCCTTCTGCCATGTGCGTGGATCACGCAGGAACGTTTCCACCTCGGTCAGCGTCTCGGGCGTGAACGCGCCCTGCGCCTTGGCTTCGTCCAGCACATCCCACCAGGTGCACAGGTGATGCAGGGCAACGCCATGATCGCCCAGCGTCTTTTCCGTCTCGGGGAAGATGCCGTAATAAAAGATCACCGCCGTGTGCCCGCAGGTGGCCCCGGTCTCGCGGATCGCATCGACGAACGACAGCTTGGAGCCGCCATCGGTGGTCAGATCCTCGACCAGCAGCACGCGCTGCCCTTCGGTCATCTCGCCCTCGATCCGGGCATTTCTGCCGTAGCCCTTGGGCTTCTTGCGCACATAGGTCATCGGCAGGCCCATCCGCTCGGCCACCAGCGCGGCAAAGGGGATGCCCGCCGTCTCGCCGCCCGCGATGTTGTCGAACACCTCGAACCCCGCGTCGCGCAGGATGGTGATGGTCAGGAAATCCATCAGGGTGGACCGGATGCGCGGATAGCTGATCAGCTTGCGGCAGTCGATATAGCTGGGCGAGGGCAGGCCCGAGGCCAGCGTATAGGGCTGTTCGGTGTTGAAATTCACCGCCCTGATTTCCAGCAGCATCCGCGCGGTCAGACGGGCGATTTCGGCGCGGGTGGGGTAGGTTGTGGGGATCATGGGCGGTCCTTGAAGCTTTGGCTAGGGCGGGCGTCAGGCTGTAACAGACCAGACAAGCGGGAAACCGGGGTCGAACACCGTGACCTCGCCCTCTTCGGTGATGATCTTGGGCGGATAGGTCACGGGATCGCCTTTGGTCAGGGTGATGGTCTCCGAGTTTATCGGCAGGCCATAGAACGCAGGACCGTGGCGTGATGTGAACCCTTCCAGGCGGTCCAGCGCGCCCATGTCCTCGAACACCTGGGCCAGGATCGACAGCGTGTTGGTCGCGGTGAAGCAGCCCGCGCAGCCACAGGCGGATTCCTTGTTGGGGTCGGTGTGCGGTGCCGAATCCGTGCCAAGGAAAAACCGCGCATCGCCCCCGGTGGCGGCGGTGCGCAGGGCCTGACGGTGCTCTTCGCGCTTGGCGACGGGCAGGCAATAGTAATGCGGCCGGATGCCCCCCACCAGGATATGATTGCGGTTGATGATCAGATGATGGGTGGTGATGGTGGCCGCCAGATCGGCGTCATGCGCCTGCACATACTGCACGCCCTGTTGCGTGGTGATATGCTCCATCACCACGCGCAGGCCGGGGGTGGCGCGGCGCACCGGGTCCAGCACGCGGTCGATGAACACCGCCTCGCGGTCGAAGATATCGACCTCCGGGTCTGTCACCTCGCCATGCACGCACAGCGGCAGGCCGATCTCGGCCATCCGCTCCAGCACCGGGCGCACGCGGTCGAAATCGCGCACGCCGCTGGCGGAATTGGTGGTCGCCCCGGCGGGATAGAGCTTCACCGCCTTGATCAGACCGCTTGCCGCCGCCTGCGCCACGTCCTCGGGGTCGCTATCCTCGGTCAGGTACAGCGTCATCAGCGGCTCGAACACCGTGCCCTCGGGCAGGGCGGCCATGATCCGGTCGCGATACTGCTCGGCCTGCGCACCTGTCACGACGGGCGGCACAAGGTTGGGCATGATGATCGCGCGGGCGAAATGGCGCGCGGATTCGGGAAGAACTGCACGCAGCATCGCGCCATCGCGCAGATGCAGGTGCCAATCGTCGGGGCGGGCGATGCTCAGGATATCTGTCATGCCAGCGCGATTAGCGCATCACGCGCGCCTGCGCCAGTGGGGTCAGACGCCCTCGTGGCGCGGGGGAAGCACCAGCTTGCCCTCGGCTGCCGCCTTTTCCAATGCCTCGAGCCGACGGCGGAACCGCGGCACGTTCATCCGGGCGCTGACATTGCGGCACAGCAAGGCCGCCAGATAAGGCCGGTCGCGCGAATCCAGCACCCCCAGCATGTTGCGCAGATAGCCGCCGTAATCACGCCGAGCGCGGTGCATCCGGGCAAAGCTGTGCGCGCTCAGGCTGTCATCCGCCGCCGGTTCCAGCAGGTCGGGCAGAATTCCCATCTTTTGCAGATCGCCCTGCAACGCGGTGCCAAAGAACGGCATGCGCAGCTTGGTCACATTGGGCCGGGTGAACAGCGCGGCATGCATCGCGTCCAGATCCTCGGTCGGGTCATACAGGACATAGCCCCGATGCGCGGCATCCAGCATGTCGGGCGCATAGCCATAACGATCGGTAAAGGCGGTGCGCCGCATGTGGATGAACCGGTCGTCCCATTCTGTCACCCGCGGATCCAGCGTGGCCTGCGGCTGCACCATCACCACCCGCGCGCCGGGGGCGGCCACCGAATAGGCGGCGGCGGCATAGCCCGCTGGCCCCGCGCCATAGAACAGAACCGTCTCGAAATCCTCGAAAAACCCGTCGTCGATCAGCCGGTCGAAATAGCCATAGATCGTCTGGTCGCGAAACCAGGTATCCCCGTCCGAGAACAGGCCCAGATGCGACCATCCCTGATCCAGCACGAAATCCCATCCCAGGGGCCGCGCGCCCTCGGGGTTGGCCTGCGCGCCCTGTATCGATTCGAACGTCACCAGCAGCGTATCGCCGGCCTCGACAAAGGCACCGAAATGCTTGTGCCCGCAGGACTGGAAATGACCATGCGCGTCGGCGATGGCAGCCAGCTTGCGGATCCATGCGACCTTTTTCAGCCCCTCAAGGCTGTCTTCAAGCTGTTGTTCCAGGCTGCGCGGGGCCTCGTCCTGCATACCACTCGTCCTCAGGTTTTGCGGCGCCCATTCGCCCGGGCGCGGATATTTGATTGGGCACAGATCTAGGCGCGGTTTGCGGCAGGATTGCGGAGAATCCGTGGGGTTTTCGGGCTATTGCGCCCCGGCCGCACGGGCGCGATTGGCGTATTGTATCAGGAAACGCGCCGCATTGGCAGGCAGCGGCTGCGTCGGCGGCGTCATCAGCAGCCTCCCCATCAGCGCGCGGTAGGGTTCCAGCAGCATCAACGCATCGAACCGCGCCCTGCGCCAGGCCACCGCCTCGGCATGCAGCCGGGCCAGTTCGGGATCAGCCATCAGCGCGTCCAGATGCAGGGCGCTGTCCAGCGCGTGAATGGTGGTATCCGCGTCGGTGCAGAAATTCCGCTCGACCCAATAGTCCAGATCAAGCATGTGATCGGAATGCACCGCACGGCCCCGGTCGGCCTTGACCACATAGCTTTCCATCGCGCCCAGAGGATAGTGATTGATCTGCGCCAGCGCGTAATTCGACCGGCCATAGGTCGAGAAAATCCGCCCGGTGCGGAACTTCTCCTCCAGCTCGCGCCCCTCGCCGTCGAACCAGCGCGCGTCGGCCAGCCGGTCGGGATCAGGGTTGCGCGGGCGGTGCACGCCCAGTTTGCGATAGGTGCCATCGTTGCGATACAGCGTCTTGAACATGGCCGACCGCCAGGGCCAGTGCATCACCACCGGCGCGGCGCGGGTGAACTGCCGTGTCACCGGCTGATCGGCGTAATGCACTACGCCCGCATTGCCGAACAGCCGCCAGGTCAGGGTGATCGCCGTGGCCTCCGGCAGCGCCGCCAGCAGCGCGGGCAGGGTGCGGTCGCCCACATGGATGTTGACGAACTCATCCACGTCCAGCGTCAGAATCCAGATGGCCCGCCGGACGATCGGCAACCCCTCGGCGGCCTTGTAGGCGGTGAACTGGATGCCGCCCTTGTCATGCGGGCCATCGTTGCGCTTGTGCGTGACGATCCCCAGCGTATCCAGTCGGTCCAGCATGGCATCGGTGCCGTCCTGACAATCGTTGGAAAAGATCAGGAAATCGGTAAACCCCACGGCCCGATGATGGGCCAGCCATTCCAACAGAAAGGCCCCTTCGTTCCGCACTGTCAGAACCGCAAGGAAATTCAAGGAGCTACGCGCCTTTCCTAACTTTCCATATCAAGGGCCAGCGCATAGGCCACGCGCTCCATCCCCGACAGGCGCAGGGTCAGCGCCTGCTGATACAGATCCTCGAATTCCGGCATGCCGTGCAACTCTTCGGCCTTGGCGCGGTGCCAGTCCAGCCCGGTCTGGTGCCACTTTGCCAGCGTCTCATCCTGCAACAGCCGGTCGTATTCGGCCCGCACCCGGGGGATGTTGCGCTGGATCGTGACATCGCGCGCATCGCCCCAGTCCATCCTGATCCAGTAGTTCAGCCCGATCGAGCGGTCCACATGCAGCGCGCGCCCCCTCTGCCGTTTGATCAGAAAAGATTCCGCCGAGCGCAGCGCATAATGATTGAGCTGCAACAGGTCATAGCCAATGGATTTTTTCGAACTGCGCCAGCCGTTCTTGATCGCCTCGGCGGTCATGTCCTTGCCCGAGCCGTTGACCCATTTCACCTTGGTCTCGAACCCGTCGGTCAGCTTGTTGGGGCGGTGGCAGCTGATCTTGGCATAGGCGCCGATGTTGCGGAACATCGTCTTGAAGCCCCAGACTGTGTGCGGCTTGGGGCAGAATTTCGGCGCGCAGGCATCGAACTGCCCGATCACGAAATCCTCGTTCAGACGATGCACCCCGCTGTGCCCGAACAACCGCCAGGTCATCGCCACGTTGGTCGCATCGGGCACGGCGGCAAAGAAATCGTCGAGTGTGCCATTGCCGCAGCGCACGTTGATGAACTCGTCCACGTCGATATGGATGATCCAGTCGGCGTTCCGGATCACAGGCTCGGTCAGGGCCTGATCCAGCGCGTATTGCTGGGGCGAATTGCCCTTCCAGCCGTCGTTGTTGCGGTGATGCAGGATGCCCATCGCATCCAGCCGGTCCAGAATTTCGGCCGTGCCATCGCTGCAATCATTGGTGTAGATCAGGAAACTGTCCACCCCCATCGCCCGGTGATAGGCGACCCATTCCAGAATATAGGGCGCCTCGTTCTTCATGCAGCCGACGATGACATTGCCGGTCGATCCGGGCGGCAGGATGCGCGGCGGCATCGGGTCATAGGGCGTGGCCAGCTCTTCCTCGTTCACGCGGCCCAGCTTGTTGTGCGGTCGGAACGGCCCGTTCTTGAGCTTGTGAAAGTTCTGCACCGCCAGCGGTGGCAGGATTGCCTGCGCCTGCGGGCTCAACCCGCCATCCTCGGCAACGGGATCGGTCTTGACCCCATTCAGCGCCGCGATATCCGCAACCTTGGTCTTTCTCTCTTCGCGCGTGGCCTTGTCGATGCGCCATTTGAACGCCAGCAGGTATTGCGACGCGCGATAGCCGTTGCCGGTGTCCGCCTCGACCCAGCCGCCGGGAATGGCCCGGTCGCGCTTGAGGGACGCGGGCGTCAGCGCGGGATGATCGCGCAGCAGACGCTTGTTCTGCGCCTCGAAGCCCTTTGAGATTTCGGCCAGCGCGCCGGGCTGGATCGGATCGCCCGGCACCGCGATCTCGGCATGAAACTTGCGCCATAACAGGCGCGGCAGCACCCGGTCGGTGCGCGCCAGCAATCGCAGGATCAGGTCGTTCAACTGCCGCGACCGCGCCAAAGACGCCGCCGAGGGCTGCGAAACCGGCGTGGCAGGCGTTGCCTTGCCCAGGGTCTCGTCCATCTCGAACATCGCGCGCAGCTCTTCCGTCGCCTCGGGGCCATGGAGCAGCGCCTCGTCATAGGGCCGAAGGGTCACGCTGCCCGCCCCGAAAACACCTTCCCAATGCTGCACAAGCCGCTGATAATCCAGCCAGAACGCCGGAGACTGCACCTCAAGAAACTGGCCCTTGTCCGGCTCGGTCTCGGGGGCGTTGCGCAGGGTATCGCCCCACCAATCCGCGCTGCCCGCCAATCCCGCCTCGACATCCAGCGACGTGCCGCGCCCCTCCAGCACCTGCTGGGCATAGTGCCGCGCCAGCGCGCGGCCCTGCTCGTCGACATGGGCGATGATGCGGATATCCTCGGACAAGCGCACCAGCAGATCGCGCAGGCGCTGCAATTCCGACACCCGCACCAGCGACGGGCCCAGCTGGCTGGCCGACAGGATCAGCGCCTTGGGGCTGGTCGCCGCCACGTCCCGGGCCAGCGACGCGGCAAGCTGCGTGCGCAGCGCCGCCTGCTTGTCCGGCATGATGAACCCGCGATTGAACCGCAGCGTGTCGATATGGTCGGGGTCGGTGACGGCCATGAACAGCTTTGTGTGGTTCTTGCCACCCGCCGCGCGCGGGAACAGATAGCCCTTTTGCGCAAGCTGCTCGCGCTTGTCGGCCAGCACGTCCTGCAATCGCGCCGCCCCCATCGTGGCCAGCCCGATATGAAGGTGGATCCGCATCACGCGCTCTCCGTCTGCTTGTGCTTGTCCGCGTTGCGCCGGCCCCACCACGTCAGGGGATGCCCAAGATGCGCGCCGATCAATTCGGCAGCCCGGGTATCGGCAATGTCAAACCGCAGATACGCCGGATCGCCCTCGAAAATCGCGTCCAGATGGGCATAATGCGCCTCGATCCAGCGGATGCGCTCGGCCGTGGTCACGCCGAATCCGGCGGGCAGGCCGGGGATCTGCCCCTCGGGCAGGCGCTCTGTCCCAAGGTTCGACCAGCGCAGCATGCTGTCCGACATCGCGCGCGGATCGCGCCAGCTTGCCAGAAACCGCGCACCCGGATGATGCGCGCGGATCGCGGCGATCAGCCCGAAATCCATCTGCGGCCAAAGCGAAAGATCACCCCGCAACACGTTGATTTCGGTGAAGCAATCAAAATCGTCCATATGCGCCAGCGGGTCGCCGGTGTGGAAATACCCCTGATACATCAGATGCCCCACGAATTGCCGGTGCAGCGCGGCATCATCCGTCTGATGCGGGCGGATGCGGTAATCGGCGGTCCTGAGCCCCGAGACCTTCAACGCATGACCCAGCGTCGTGGTGCCTGACTTGGGCAGGCCCAGGTTGATCACCCGCAGACGGTCGCTCATCCCGCCAGCCCCAATTCTGCCAGCATCGCCTCTTCCTCGGGCGGCAGTTTGCTGGCGGCCTTCAACTGGTCGCGCATCGCGCGATACTCTTCCCGCCCCAGCAATTCGTCGCGCTTGGCGATGTGCAGCGCCACCGCCTCGTCATGCAGCGCGCCGATTTCCGGGTCGGCCTTCAACGCGGCCAGCGCGGCGTGCAGCCCCGGCAGGTAGCGGTGGATCGAGGTATCGACAAAGACCGGGTCATTCCGCTCGCGCCAATAGGTGTCATCGAAGGCCCGGTTTTCGCGGTTCACATCGCCCCGGTCGTTCTTGACCAGATAGCTGTCCAGACTGCGCAGCGCATAGTGATTCAGCGTGGCGAAATCGCGCGCACCGGCGGCGGGAAACTTGCGGATGCGGCGCGGATTGGCGGCGATCAGAAACTTGTGCGGCACCTTGCGCCCCGAGGCATCGGTCCAGTCCGGCCTTTTGCGCGGCGGCAGCGTCTTCTTGAAGAACGGCCGGTGCGCGCCGTAATATTGCAGCGGAAAATCCTGCCGCACCAGAGACTTGACCTAGAGCGCGGATTGCCCGCACCACAGGTCGGGGTTGTGGCTGCGGGTGAACTGCTCGATCACCGGGCGATCCTCGAACGCCTCCACGTCGTCATTGGCAAAGAACTGGAACATCACGCTGATGGCCTGCGGATCGCCGCAGGCCTCGATCAGCGCGGGAATCGTGTGATCGCCCACGTGGATGTTCAGAAACTCGTCCACATCCGCGACCCAGACCCAGTCGGCGTCCTGCACGATGTCCTGCTTGGCCGCGTCTTTCAGCGCCTCCATCTGGTAATTGCGCCCCTGCGCGGGGTTGGGCAGATGCCGCACGATCCCCCGCGCCGCCAGCGCATCCAGCATCCGGTCGGTCGCATCGGTGCAGTCGTTGGAATAGAACAGGTGATCGGTCACCCCGATCAGACGGTTGAAGGCGATCCATTCCAGCAGGAACGGCCCCTCGTTCTTCACGCAGGTGACGGCGGTGATCCGCATCACGTGGTTTCCCTGGCTGTCATCACGTCTGTCCGCCTCATGGCCGGTCGGGTTTGTCCCGTTTTGCCCGCTATTGATTGCCAAATTCATGACAGGTCGCTGCAATCAGGTCAATCTGGCACCCGGTCATCTGCACAGCCGCGGTTGACCTGTTGCGCGGCAAATGCACTTGTAGCCCCTCAAGGGAGGATGCCGATGACCGATATTTCATCCATTGATGCCGTGCAAAAGGCGCTGGCGGGGCAGGATTATGTCTGCGGGCGGCCGCTGGCCACCGTGCTGTTTCTGTCGCTGCGCCTGGGCCGCCCGCTGTTTCTCGAGGGCGAGGCCGGCACCGGCAAGACCGAAATCGCCAAGGCCATTGCCGCGGCCCTGGGCCGGCGCCTGATCCGGCTGCAATGCTACGAGGGGCTGGATGCGGCATCCGCCGTCTATGAGTGGAACTTTGCCGAACAGATGATCGCCATCCGCACCGCCGAGGCCACGGGCGGCGCGGACCGCGATGCGCTGAAGTCCGAACTTTTCACGCAGGATTACCTGATCGAACGCCCGCTGCTGCAAGCCATGCGCCCGCAACCGGGCGGCGCGCCTGTGCTGCTGATCGACGAGATCGACCGCACGGACGAGCCGTTCGAGGCGTTCCTGCTCGAAGCCCTGTCCGATTTTCAGGTCACGATCCCCGAGCTGGGCACCATCACCGCGCCCGAACCGCCCATCGTCATCCTGACCTCGAACCGCACCCGCGAGGTGCATGACGCGCTCAAGCGCCGCTGCCTCTATCATTGGGTCGACTACCCCACATTCGACCGCGAGATCGAGATTCTTCAGGCCCGCGCGCCGCAAGCCGCGGAAGCGCTCAGCCGCGAGGTTGTCGCCTTTGTCCAGCGCCTGCGCACCGAGGATCTGTTCAAGAAACCCGGCGTGGCCGAAACCATCGACTGGGCGAAATGCCTGCTGGCGCTGGATGTTCTGGCCCTCTCTCCCGAGGTCATTGCCGATACGCTGGGGGCCGTGCTGAAATATCAGGACGACATCGCAAAACTCCAGGGCTCCGAGGCCAAGCGCCTGCTGGACGAGGCGCGCGCCAGCCTGGAACCAGCATGATGTTTCCTCTCTCCATAAATATCCCGGGGGTCCGGGGGCAGCGCCCCCGGCTCTGACCCATGGCCGAATACCTCCCCCTCGATCTGCCGGACAATCCGCGCCTGACGCATAACATCACCCATTTCGCGCGGGCGCTGCGCAAGGCCGGCCTGCCCATCGGGCCGGGCCGGGTGATCGATGCCATCCGCGCGGTGCAGGCGGCGGGCTTTACCGAGAAACGCGATTTCTACTGGGTGCTGCACGCCTGCTTCGTCAGCCGCCCCGAACAGGCGCGGGTCTTCGCGCAGATATTCCGCCTTTACTGGCGCGATCCGCGGTTTCTGGAACACATGATGTCGATGATGCTGCCCGCCATCCGCGGCGTGCAGGAGGAACGCCACGCCCAGGCCGCCGAGAAACGCGCCGCCGAGGCGCTGCTGGACGGGGCCGACCGTCCCGTGGACCAGCCCGAACCGCGCGAGGACGAGACCCAGATCGAGGTGGACGCCTCGATGACCATCAGCACGCAGGAACGGCTCAAGACGCTGGATTTCGAACAGATGAGCACCGCCGAGGTGGCGCAGGCCAAGCGCATGCTGGCGCGGTTGAAGCTGCCGGTGAAACCCCTGCGTTCACGCCGGACCCGTGCCAGCCTGACCGGCCACAGCCTTGATTGGCGGCGCACCCTGCGCGCCAGCCTGCGCCACGGCGGCGAGTTGCGCGACCTGTCGCTGAAAACCCACCGCACGCGCTGGCCCAATCTGGTGGTGCTGTGCGATATCTCCGGCTCGATGTCGCAATACAGCCGGATGGTGCTGCATTTCCTGCATGCCTTGGCCAACGAAAAGGGCGCTGGCTGGGCGCGGGTGCATGCCTTTACCTTCGGCACGCGGCTGACCAACATCACCCGCCATCTCGGCACCCGCGATGTCGATCAGGCGCTGGCCGAGGCCGGGGCCCATGCCCAGGACTGGGAGGGCGGCACGCGGATCGCCGCCTGCCTGCATGCCTTCAACCGCGACTGGTCGCGCCGGGTGATGGGGCAGGGCGCGGTTGTGCTGCTGATCACCGACGGGCTGGACCGTGACGGCACCCACGATCTGGCGCGCGAGGCCGAGCGGCTGCACCTGTCGGCGCGGCGGCTGATCTGGCTGAACCCGCTGCTGCGCTGGGACGGGTTTGCGCCCAAGGCGGCGGGCATCCGCGCCATGCTGCCCCATGTCGATGCGTTCCGCGCGGGCCACAATATCCAGAGCCTCGAAGAGCTGGGCCGCGCGATTTCCGACACGCATGACCACGGCGACAAGGCCCGGCTGATGGCGTCGCTGCGGGCCGATGGCTGACTGTTGCCCATACGCCGCCGTATATGCATGGCCCGTGCATGTCCTGTGCATGCTTCGTGCAGCCCCGAAACGCCCGTCCTAAGCCCCCTTGGGCTGCGTGGATTTTTCTGCCACCATCCCGCCGACACGTTCACAAAGGATCGCCCGATGGACCGGATTCCCGAGATCGCACTGGACTGGCACCGCGCAGGCAAGGGTGCGGTCCTGTGCACCGTGGTCCAGACCTGGGGCAGCGCACCGCGCCGCATCGGCAGCCAGCTGGTCGTGTCGGGACAGGGCGACATACAAGGCAGCGTATCGGGCGGCTGTGTCGAAGGCGCGGTGATCGTCGAGGCGCTGGACGCGCTGGAGGATGGCAAGCACCGGATGCTGGAATTCGGCGTTAGCGACGGCGACGCCTTTGCCGTCGGTCTGGCCTGCGGTGGCACCATCCGCGTCCTGGTCGAACCCGTCGGCGCGGTCATGCCCGAACAGGTGCTGGCCGATCTGGTCGCCGCCCGCGAGGCCCGCCAGCCCGTGGCATTGGTGGCCGATCTGAAAGGCGGCGGGCGCAGCCTGACCGGTCAGGGCCACGAAGACAGGTTCCGCATGGACCGCTCGGGCTTTGACGAGGACGAGCGCGTGTTCGTCACCATCCACAACCCGCCCCTGCGGCTGCTGATCGTGGGCGCGGTGCATATCGCGCAGGCGCTGGTGCAGATCGCGCGCGTCGCGGGCTATGACCCGGTGCTGATCGATCCGCGCGACACCTTTGGCGCGCAGGAACGATTTCCGGGTGAAACCATCGTCAACGACTGGCCGGACGAGGGCGTGCGCGCCTTTGGTCTGGACACCCGCACGGCGCTGGTGCTGCTGACCCATGACCCCAAGCTGGACGATCCCGCCCTGCATGCGGCGCTGGCGTCGGACGTGTTCTATATCGGCGCGCTGGGGTCCACCCGCACCCATGCCGCGCGGGTGACCCGGCTGACCGAGGCGGGGTTCACCGAGGCCCAGATCGCGCGCATCCACGGCCCTGTGGGGCTGGACATCGGGGCGGCGAACCCGGCGGAAATTGCCCTGTCGATCATGGCCGAGATCACCCGCGTCCTGCGGCGGGGCGCATGAAGTTCGGGCCGGTGCCGCTGGACCAGGCCGAGGGGGCGATCCTGGCCCATTCTCTGCGGCTGGACGTGGCCAGGCTGCCCAAGGGCCATGTGCTGACGGCCGCCGATATCGCAACCTTGCGCGCCGCGTCGGTGGATCAGGTGACCGTCGCCCGGCTTGATGCGGGCGATATCCAGGAAAACGCCGCCGCACACAGGCTGGCGCAGGCGCTGGCCCCGGATCCGGTCTCGCAGGGCCTGCGGCTGTCTGGGGCAGGGGCGGGACGCGTCAACCTGATCGCCGACCGGCCCGGCATCGTGCGGCTGGACGTGCAGCGCCTGCATGCCATCAACGCCATTGAGCCGATGATCACCGTGGCCACGCTGCCCGATCTGGCGCGGGTCGATCCCGGCACGATGCTGGCCACGATCAAGATCATTTCCTATGCGGTACCGCAAACCGCGCTGGATGCGGCCTGCGCCGATGCGGCGGGCGCGCTGCGCGTGTCCGCCCCGGTGTTCCGGACCGCCACCCTGATCGAAACCACGCTGGACGGGGATGCCCCGGACAAGGGCCGCCGCGTGACCCAGACGCGGCTGGAACGCCTTGGTCTGACGCTGACCG
Source organism: Lacimonas salitolerans (assembly GCF_042677865.1). Classification (NCBI taxonomy): domain Bacteria; kingdom Pseudomonadati; phylum Pseudomonadota; class Alphaproteobacteria; order Rhodobacterales; family Paracoccaceae; genus Lacimonas; species Lacimonas salitolerans. Next base: position 32,659 of record NZ_JBHUDD010000050.1, read on the forward strand.
ACCGGGTGATCGTGCGGCATGATGCCACGGAGATTGCCGCCGCAGTGCAGCAAGCGCCGGGTCAGGTGCTGCTGATCCTGACCGCCAGCGCCACGTCGGATGCGCATGACACGGCCCCAGAGGGCCTGCGCGCAGCGGGCGGGCAGGTGGTCCGGTTCGGCATGCCGGTCGATCCGGGCAACCTGCTGTTTCTGGGTCACCTGGGCGACAAACCGGTACTGGGCCTGCCCGGCTGCGCGCGCAGCCCCGCGTTGAACGGGGCCGATTGGGTGCTGGAGCGCGTGGTCTGCGGCATCGACATCGGCGGGCAGGATATCGCCGCGATGGGGGTGGGCGGGCTGCTCAAGGAAATCCCGTCGCGCCCGCGTCCGCGCCGGGCGGCAGACGCGCAGGCAGACACGCAAGCAGGCAAGCCCGGCAAGGATGCAGGTGCAGCATAAATTGCTGCAATAGCAGTTTGTTGCGGGTGGCGCAGATTTCCGGTTCTCAACTCGGAAACGGCATGCTTAACTCGGGCCATCGATACCGGAACGACAATTCCTTGGGAGGATCCTGATGACCCAGCTCACCATGACGGTGAATGGCAAGGCCGTGTCAGGCGATGTGGAAGGCCGCACGCTTCTTGTCAATTTTCTGCGCGACACCCTGCACCTGACCGGCACGCATGTCGGCTGCGACACCAGCCAGTGCGGCGCCTGCGTGGTGCATGTGAACGGCGAGGCGGTGAAGGCCTGCACCATGCTGGCGCTTGAGGCCGAAGGGGCCGAGGTGGCCACGATCGAAAGCATGGCCGCGCCCGATGGCACGCTCAACACCCTGCAACAGGCGTTTCAGGATCACCACGGCCTGCAATGCGGGTTCTGCACCCCGGGCATGGTGATGTCGGCGGCGGCCCTGCTCAAGGACAACCCCAAGCCGACCGAGGCCGAGGTGCGCGACTACCTTGAGGGCAACATCTGCCGCTGCACGGGCTATCACAACATCGTCAAGGCGATCATGGCCGCGTCCGGGCAGGATGTGGGGGCCATCGCCGCAGAATGACGGATACCAGGGGTGGGTTGGCACCCACCCTACCGACGATCGTAGGGTGGGTGCCAACCCACCGCACCAGGGAGGAGATAGAATGCCGAAAGATCATGGCATAGGCGCCAGCCCCAAGCGGCGCGAAGACATACGGTTCCTGACCGGGGCCGGCAACTACACCGACGACATCAACATCTATGGCCAGACCTACGTGCATTTCCTGCGCTCGGACGTGGCGCATGGGCGGCTGACCAGCATCGACACCTCGGCCGCCGAAGGCATGCCGGGCGTTCTGCGCGTGTTCACCGGCAAGGATTTCGAAGGCGTGGGCGGTCTGCCCTGTGGCTGGCAGGTGACGGACAAGCACGGGGCACCGATGCAGGAGCCGGGTCACCCGGTGCTGGCACAGGGCAAGGTGCGCCACGTGGGTGATCCGATCGCCGCCGTGGTGGCCGAAACCGCCGCCCAGGCGCGCGATGCCGCCGAGGCCATCGTGGTCGAGATCGAGGATCTGCCCGCCGTCATCGACATGAAAAAGGCGCTTGAGCCCGATGCACCCAAGGTGCACGACGATCTGACCAGCAACCTGTGCTATGACTGGGGCTTTGTCGAAGAGAACAAGGCCGCCGTGGACGAGGCGTTCACCAAGGCCGCGCATGTGACCACGCTGGAACTGGTCAACAACCGCCTGATCGCCAATCCGATGGAGCCGCGCGTGGCGGTGGGCGACTTCAACCGCGCGACGGGCGATTCCACGCTCTACACCACCAGCCAGAACCCGCATGTGATCCGCCTGTTGATGGGGGCCTTCGTGCTGGGCATCCCGGAAAACAAGCTGCGCGTGGTTGCGCCCGACGTGGGCGGCGGCTTTGGCACCAAGATCTTTCACTATGCGGAAGAGGCATTCTGCACCTTTGCAGCAAGGGCGCTGCAGCGCCCGGTGAAATGGACCTGCTCACGCTCCGAGGCGTTCATGTCCGACGCCCATGGCCGCGATCATGTGACCAAGATCGAACTGGCGCTGGACGCCGACAACAACTTTGCCGCCCTGCGCACCGAGACTCATGCCAACATGGGCGCGTATCTGTCGACCTTCGCACCGTCGGTGCCGACCTGGCTGCACGGCACGCTGATGGCTGGCAACTACAAGACGCCGCTGATCTACGTGAACGTCAAGGCGGTGTTCACCAACACCGTGCCGGTGGATGCCTATCGCGGGGCCGGTCGGCCCGAGGCGACCTATCAGCTGGAGCGCGTGATCGACAAGGCCGCGCGCGAGCTGGGGGTCGATCCGATTGCCCTGCGGCGGCAGAACTTCATCACCGAATTCCCCTATGCCACGCCCGTGGCGGTGGAATACGACACCGGCGACTACCACGCGACGATGGACAAGCTGCTGGAGATGATCGACCGCGACGGCTTCGAGACGCGCGCGGAAGAGTCGAAAAAACGCGGCAAGCTGCGCGGGCTTGGCGTGAACTGCTATATCGAGGCTTGCGGCATCGCGCCCAGCAACCTGGTGGGCCAGCTTGGCGCGCGGGCTGGTCTGTACGAAAGCGCCACGGTGCGGGTGAATGCCACCGGCTCGATCAGCGTGATGACCGGCAGCCACAGCCATGGGCAGGGACACGAGACCGCCTTTCCGCAGGTTGTGGCCGAGATGCTGGGCATCGACGAATCGATGATCGAGATCGTGCATGGCGATACCTCGAATTCGCCGATGGGCATGGGCACCTATGGCTCGCGCTCGCTGGCGGTGGGCGGCAGCGCGATGGTGCGGGCGACCGAGAAGATCATCAACAAGGCCAAGAAGATCGCGTCACACCTGCTGGAAGCCTCCGAGGCGGATATCGAGCTGAAGGACGGGGCCTTCACCGTCGCGGGCACGGACAAATCCGTGGCCTGGGGGGATGTCACGCTGGCCGCCTATGTGCCGCACAACTATCCGCTGGACGAGATCGAACCGGGGCTGGAAGAGACGGCGTTCTATGATCCGTCGAACTTCACCTACCCCTCGGGCGCCTATGCCTGCGAGGTCGAGGTCGATCCCGACACCGGGCGGGTAACGATCGAGAGCTTTGCCGCCGCCGATGATTTCGGCAACGTGGTGAACCCGATGATCGTGACCGGGCAGGTGCATGGCGGTCTGGCGCAGGGCATCGGCCAGGCGCTGCTGGAGGCGGCGGTCTATGACGAGAACGGGCAGCTTCTGACCGGGTCGTACATGGATTACGCCATGCCGCGCGCCGATGATCTGCCGTTCTTTGCCGTCGATCACTCGTGCCAGACGCCCTGTACCCACAATCCGCTGGGGGTCAAGGGCTGCGGCGAGGCCGGGGCCATCGGCAGCCCGCCTGCGGTGGTCAACGCGGTGGTGGATGCGTTGCAGCGCGCGGGACGTGACGTCACGCATATCGACATGCCGTTGTCGCCGTCACGCGTCTGGTCGGCGATGCAGGGCTGAGAGGGCGGGAGCGAGGGGCCAGACCCTCGCGCTTCCCGGGATATTTGTCGAGAGAGGAAACCCGAAGGGTGTTCCTTTCAGGAAAGAGGGAAACGGAATGTACGCATTCGAATTTGAGAAACCGACCAGCATCGCGGATGCGGTTGCGGCGATGAAGGATGAGGACGCGCTGGCGCTGGGGGGCGGGCAGACCCTGATCCCCACGCTGAAACAGCGGCTGGCCAGCCCCAGCAAACTGGTCAGCCTGACCGGGATTTCCGAGATGGTCGGTGTTTGCCGGGCCGATGACGGGGCGATCTGCATCGGCGGGGCGACACCGCATGCGCGCGTGGCGGACGAGGTGGCGGCGGATTACCCGGCGCTGGCCGAACTGGCCGCGCATATCGGGGATCCGGCGGTGCGCAATCGCGGCACGATCGGCGGCAGCATCGCCAACAACGACCCGGCGGCCTGCTATCCGGCGGCGGCCCTGGGGTCCGGGGCCACCATCGTGACCAACGCGCGCGAGATCGCGGCGGATGATTTCTTTCAGGGGATGTTTACCACTGCGCTTGAAGAGGGCGAGATCGTGACCGAGGTGCGCTTTCCAGTGCCGGAAAAGGCAGCCTACATGAAGTTCGAACAGCCCGCCTCGCGCTTTGCGCTGGTGGGGGTGTTTGTTGCGAAATACGCCGATGGCGTGCGTGTGGCGGTCACAGGCGCGTCCGAAGAGGGCGTGTTCCGCTGGACAGAGGCCGAGGCGGCGCTGTCGTCCGATTTTAGCGCCGGCGCGCTGGACGGGCTGAGCCTGCCTGCCGATGGCATGATGAGCGACCTGCACGGATCGGGCGCCTATCGCGCGCATCTGGTGGCGGTAATGGCCAAGCGCGGCGTCGCTGCGGCACACTGATCCTGTCCATGTTTTAAAAGGCCCCGGCGGATTGCCCGGGGCCTTTTGCGTTTGGGGTCAGGTTGCGTTTTAATTTCAGACGGGTTTGCGGGCAATGAAATCGATCAGCGCTGACAGGCCGGAATGGCCGCGACCCTCTTGCACATCGCGTTCGTATTCGCGCGCCTCGATCACCTCCCAGCCGGGAAAGTGGTCGCGCAGCAGGGCGGTGGTATACAGGTTTTCGACGAAGGGCGGACCGCCGGTGCCGTGGTCAAGCTGCTTGGGCGTGTAGCCGTGCAGCAGCATCAGCCCGCCGGGGCGCAGGCACCGCGCCATGCCATCGAACATCGCGGCGCGCGCCTCTGGCCCGGTGAACTGGATGAAGATGCCCGCCACCATGTCGAACGGCGTCGTTGCAAACGCATCGGGCCAGTCATCGGTCAGCAGATCGGCCTGCCGGAAATCCACCGTCACGCCGCGCTGCTCTGCCAGCCGGCGCGCCTTGGCGATGGCGGAGGGCGCATAGTCCACCGCCGTCACGTCCAGGCCGCATTCCGCCATGAAGACCGAATTGCGCCCCTCGCCATCGGCCACCGCAAGCACGGTCCGGCCCGGCGTCAGCAACGCACGATGATCGCGCAGGAATTGCGCGGGTTCGGTGCCGAACACATAGTCGGGGGTGTTGAACCGCTCTTCCCACATGACGCTGCCTTTCAAACCAAAACGCCCCGCAGGGCGGGGCGTTGCAAACGTGTCGCAGGGGTTACCGTGCGGCTGGCCCGATCATCATGATCATCTGGCGACCTTCCATCTTGGGCATGTTCTCGATCTTGCCGATCTCCTTCACGTCCTCGGCCACCCGTTCCAGCAGCTCGCGGCCCAGGTTCTGGTGCGCCATCTCGCGTCCGCGGAACCGCAGCGTGATCTTGACCTTGTCGCCGTTTTCAAGAAAGCGCACGACGTTGCGCATCTTGACCTCGTAATCATGGGTATCGGTGTTGGGTCTGAACTTGACCTCTTTCACCTCGATGATCTTTTGTTTCTTGCGCGCTTCGGCCTCGCGCTTTTGGGTCTCGTACTTGAACTTGCCGTAGTCCATGATCTTGCACACGGGCGGGTTCGCATTGGGCGAGATTTCAACCAGATCAAGCCCGGCCTCTTCTGCCATGACCATGGCCTGGGCCGGGGTGACGACGCCGACATTCTCGCCCTCTGCCCCGATCAGGCGGATTTCAGGTGCGCGGATGCGGTCGTTCACGCGCGGGCCGGTGTCACGGGTGGGCGGCGCGTTGTGAGGTCTGCGGGCTATGGTGATGGTCCTTTCGGTAGTTTCATCAGGCTGTTTTGTCGAGGCTGGAAAGTAGCTGTGGCGGCTGCTTACTGCAAGCGACAATCGGCTGATCCGGGCCGAAAAAAGGGTGTTTTCCCCTTGCACCTTCCGGGTCCTGCGCGCATCTGGCACTTGTACGAGGATCGGCGCGGGTGCCGAAACGGATATTCTTGAGGGGAAAAACGCGATGAAAAACCTGATCTGGATCGCCCTTGCGGCGGTCGTCGCCGTGGGCGGCTATTTCATCTACACCAGCCAGACGGCAGACGAGGTCGTCGTGGTCACGGAAGAGGAGACCACCGAAGAGGCCGCGACGCAAGAGGCAGCCGATGACGCGGCCGAAGCTGCGACAGAAGCAGCAGAGGAAGCCACGCAAGCGGCCGAAGAGGCAACCGAGGCGGCAAGCGACGCCGCGAACGAGGCCGCAGAAGCCACCAGCGAAGCGGCCGAAAACGCCGTGGACACTGCCACCGAGGCGGCAGAAGCCGCGGCCGAGCAGGTGCAGGAAGCGGTCGACAGCGCAACGCAGGCCGTGACCGACGCGGCAAACGAGGCCGCGCAAGCCGCTTCGGACGCGGTGAACGGTGCATCCGATACTGCCGAAAGCGCCGCGGAGGCGACCGAGGATGCGGCCAGCGATGCGGCTGACGCCACAGCCGACACCGCGCAGGACGCCGCCGAGGCCGCAGGCGACAGCGTGGAAAGCGCAACGGACACGGCCGAGCAGGCAGGCGATCAGGTCGAGGCAGCCACCGATCCGTCTGAAACCGCGACGCCGGAGCCGCTGACTGTCGAAGGCTTTGACATGGACCGTGTGGCCGAGATGATCGACAACTCATCGATCGGTGACGCGCAGAAATCCGCGCTGAAAGCCGCGCTGAACATGGCCCGGGAAAACCCCGCGGCGCTGCGAGCCACGCTGGACACCGTGCGCGAAGCACTGGGGATGTAAATCCTGCGCCGCAGACAAGGCGAGATGAAAAAAGGGCCGTGCGGGTGATCCGGGCGGCCCTTTGCCTGTGTCAGTCGTGCAGGCGATCAGTCCAGAAACGCCTTTTCCACCACGTATTGCGCGGGTTTCGAGTTGGCGCCTTCCTCCAGCCCGTAGCCTTCGAGCATCTCCTTGATTTCAAGGTTGAAGGCCAGGTTGCCGCAGACCATCGCCCGGTCGGTTTCGGGGTTCAGCGGCGCCACGCCCAGATCCTCGAACACCTCGCCCTTGCGCATCAGGTCGGTGATGCGGCCCATCTTGAGGCTCTCTTCGCGGGTGGTGGTGGGATAATAGCGCAGCTTGTCGGCAAAACCGTCGCCGATCAGTTCGGCCAGCATTTCATCGGTGCGGATATCCTCGATCAGCTGCGCACCGTATTCCAGTTCACCCACCTCGCGGCAGGTGTGGGTGAGAATGATCTCTTCGTAATCCTCATAAGTTTGCGGATCGCGCAGCAGGCTGGCAAAGGGGGCAAAGCCGGTGCCGGTGGCAAAGAACCAGATCCGCTTGCCCGGCAACAGGGCGTCATGCACCAGCGTGCCCACGGGTTTTGGGCGCAGGATGATCTGATCGCCGGGTTCGATGTGCTGCAGCTTGCTGGTCAGCGGGCCGTCCTGCACCTTGATCGAATAGAACTCCAGCTCGTCATCCCAACTGGGCGAGGCGATGGAATAGGCGCGCAGCAGCGGCTTGCCGTTGTCGCCCATCAGCCCGATCATCACGAACTCGCCCGACCGAAAGCGCAAGGACGCAGGCCGCGTGCAGCGAAAGGAAAACAACCGGTCGGTCCAGTGTTTCACCGCTGTCACGGTCTGGGCATCGGGCAGGGTCGGGGTCTTGGCGGCGGGGGCGGCTGCGTCGGTCACTGTGCTCATCTCGTTCATTTCGGTTGCTCCGGTGCTAAACCAGTATCAGGGACATAGCTTTGATCCAAATCAGATGGAACCGGGTTCAGCCCCTCAATCGTGCCTGATAATTGTTAGCATGCCAACAATTTCTTGCCAGCCATTGCGGCTCGGTCAGGCGCGCGGCCAGATCGGATGAGATTTCAACCTCGTCAAAGCCCGCGCGCCGCGCCATGGCGTATTGATCGGGCAGAACATGCCCCTGCGCGCGCAGCCGGCCGCCATAGCCCATCAGCCGCAGCCGCCGCGCCAGCGTAAACCCGCGCCCGTCGGCAAAGCTGCCGAAGGGGATGCGGATCATCCGCAGGGTGGGCAGCAGGGCACGCAGATGCGCAGGATCGGCATCGGCGGGCAGATCCACGGCGCTGTGTTCCGCGGTGACCTCGGCCAGAGGGGTGATCCGCCCGGTCCAGTCATCGGGGGCGAATCCGGTGTCGGTGACGATCACGGTCATGGTTACGCTCCTTGCCGGGTGACCCGGCCATTGGTGATGTGAATGCCGCATTCCACCTTGTCCTGTCCGCGCCAGCGCCCGGCGCGCGGGTCTTCGCCGGGGGCGACGGGGCTGGTGCAGGGCTTGCAGCCGATCGAAGGATAGCCGCGCGACACCAGAGGATGCGCGGGCAGGCGGTTGTTGATGCGGTAATCGCGGATGTTCTCGGGCGTCCAATGGGCCAGCGGGTTGACCTTGATCCGGCCCGGGCCATCCGCCTCGAAATGCTCCAGCGCCTCGCGCGTGCCGGCCTGAAACCGCTTGCGCCCGGTGATCCAGGCGTCAAAGCCGTCCAATCCCTTTGCCAGCGGTGCCGTCTTGCGCAGGGCGCAGCAGGCATCGGGGTCGCGCAGATGCAGCGCGCCGTATGGGTCTTGGGCGGCCACCTTGTCAGGCTCGGCGCGGATGATGCGCAGGTCGCGCAGGTCCAGCCGCCGGGCCAGATCGCGCTGATACTCCAGCGTTTCGGGAAACAGCAATTGCGTGTCGACAAAGATCACCGGCACGCGGTTGTCCAGCCGCGCCAGCATATGCAACAGGACCACGCTCTCGGCCCCGAACGAGCTGACCAGCGCGATCCGGCCCACCGTGGGGTCGGCCAGCGCATGACGCAGCACGGCGATGCCCGCGTGGTGGCGATAGCGCGCGTTCAGCGCCACCGCCCGCGTCGCCGCGTCGGGCAAGGGGGATTCGAAGGGCATGGCTGGCTCCTGTCAGGCGGCGTCGGCGCGCCGGTCGGCGGGATACAGCGCGGCCTTGAACGGCTCGGCCCCCAATCGGCGGTAGGCCTGCAGAAACGTCTCTCCCTCGTGGTGACGCAGCCGCAGGTAGGCGCGCAGCACCCGGTCGATGGCGGGAATCAGCGCCTCGGCGGCAAAGCCCGGCCCCATCCGGTCGCCCAGCGTGGCATCCTGCGTGCCGTCGCCGCCAAGTGTGATCTGATAGTTTTCCACGCCCGCGCGATCCAGCCCAAGGATACCGATATGGCCGACATGATGATGGCCGCAGGCATTGATGCAGCCGGAAATCTTGATCTTGAGCGGGCCAATCGCATGCTCAAGCTTCATCTCGTCCACATGCTGCGCGATCTCTTGCGCGATGGGGATCGAGCGCGCGGTGGCCAGCGCGCAGTAATCCATGCCGGGGCAGGCGATGATATCCGAGGCCAGCCCGATGTTCGCCGTCGCCAGCCCATGCGCGCGCAGGGCCTTGTAGACGGCGGGCAGGTCGGCGCGGGCGACATGAGGCAGGATGACATTCTGTTCGTGGCTGATGCGCAACTCGTCATAACCAAAGCGTTCGGCCAGATCGGCCATGGCGCGCATCTGCGCATCGGTGGCATCGCCCGGCGTGGCACCATGCGCCTTGAGGCTGATCGACACGATGGCATGATCGTCGCGGATATGCGCGGTCAGGTTCGTGTCGGCCCAGGACCGGAAGGCCGGGTTGGTTTCATAGGCCGCATCAAACACTTGGCGGTCCTTGCTGACAAACGCAGGCGGCGCGAACTGCGCCTCGATCCCGGCCAGAATCTGCTGATCCACGCCCGAGAAGTGGGGCCGCAGCTCGGCAAAGCGCGCGTTCACCAGATCGCGGAAAGTGTCGATGCCGTTTTCCTGCACGGTGATCTTGATCCGCGCCTTGTACTTGTTGTCGCGGCGGCCCAGCAGGTTGTAGGTGCTCACGATCGCCTCGAGATAAGGTAAAAGATCAGCCTTGGGCAGGAAGTCATTGATAACCTGTCCGATAATGGGCGTGCGTCCCAAACCTCCACCGACAATCACCTCGAACCCATGTTCGCCGTTCCGCGCGACCATCCGCAGGCCGATGTCATGGGCGCGTGTCACGGCACGGTCGTTGGGGCTGCCGGTGATGGCGATCTTGAACTTGCGCGGCAGGAACTGGAACTCGGGGTGATCGGTCGACCATTGCCGGATCAGTTCGGCCACCGGGCGGGGGTCGGCGATCTCGTCCGCGGCGGCCCCGGCGAAATGATCGGCTGTGACGTTGCGGATGGTGTTGCCGCTGGTCTGGATCGCATGCAGCCCGACGGTCTCCAGCGCATCCAGCATGTCGGGAATATCGCGCAGCGCGGGCCAGTTGTACTGGATGTTCTGGCGGGTGGTGAAATGGCCATAGCCCTTGTCCCACCGCTGGGCCAGATCGGCCAGCACGCGCATCTGCGCGCTGTTCAGCGTGCCATAGGGGATCGCCACGCGCAGCATGTAGGCGTGCAGTTGCAGATACACCCCGTTCATCAGGCGCAGCGGCTTGAACTCATCCTCGGTCAGGGTGCCGTCCAGCCGTCGGGCGACCTGCGCGCGGAACTGCGCGTTGCGGCTGGCCAGAAAATCGCGGTCGAATTCGGTGTAGCGATACATCAAAGCACCTCTTGCTTGCCATGGGGATAGTTCGAGGGCCCGTTGGCGCGAAACGCCTCGCGGAAATGGGTGGGCTGTGGGCCGTCCGGCGTGTCGCGCATGTCGGCCAGATACACCCCGGTGACGCGCGTCACCTGCGCGTCGGCGTCCAGCAGGCGGATCTGGGCATGCGCCTCGTCGATCAGCACCTCGGCCTCGGCCAGATCGCCGGACCAGCGGTCATCTGCGGTCAGATAGACCACATGACCCAGCAGCAGGTCGTTGGCGGTGACAACCTTAGGCGTGAAAGAGCGTGGCATCGGCACCTCAGTGATTGCGGTTTCATTGCCTTGAGTATAGGAAATTGTTCCAGTGATGCGCCAGACGGCGCAGTGAATAAGGAACGTTGTTTCGCAAGGGCAGCTTCAGCCTGACAGCGTTCCATCAAGATGGAGAACTTAGAAATGGCTGTTCGGCTGGATGACACAGACAGGAAAATCCTGCGCGCGCTGCAACAGGATGCAGGCCAGTCGCTGGATGAAATCGCGCGTCAGGTCGGTTCCAGCAAGACCCCGGTGTGGAACCGGATTCGCAAGATGCGCGAGGCCGGGGTGATGGGGCCGCAGACGGTCGTGCTGGACCCTGAAAAGCTGGGGTTCGACGCCTGTTTCTTCGTGCTGATCCGCACGTCCGAGCACGAGGCCGAATGGCAGGCGGCGTTCCTGCACGCGTTGCAAAACCGCCCCGAGGTGCAAGAGGCGCACCGGCTGGCAGGCGATATCGATTATATCCTCAAGGTGCGGGTGGCCAACGCGCGGGCCTATGACGCCTTTTACCAGGCGCTGATTTCCGAGGTGAAGGTGCATAACGTCACCGCCCTGCTGTCGATGGAAGAGATCAAGTCGACCACCGCCCTGCCGGTCTGAGGGCGTTTGATCCAAATGTGCGCTTCCGCGCGCTTGTAGTCAACGGGTTGAGAGGCGCCATGCCGTTTCATGCCTTGCGGTGACTGGGTGCGCCGAACCCTATGTACGCTCTGGCCAAGGCCTGCGGGGCGGTAGTATGACTTGAGGATGACACGCCGGTCCCTTCCCACATCCGCCGCCCTGGCGCTGTTTCTGGCCGCTGTGGCCGGGCTTGGCCTTGGGGCCTGGTCGTGGGGCTACGCCCGGGCGCTGGACCAGTTGGCGCAGCGCGGCGAGGCCGATCTGACACTGGCCGCCGACCGCCTGACCGGGCAGTTGAAGCTGTATCAGCAGATGGCGGTGCTGCTGGCCGATCACCCGGGTCTGGCTGGCCCTCAGCCGCGCGCCCTGCTGCTGGCGGCGGCGGACAAGACCGCCGCGCTGGATGTTCTGCTGTTGAACGGGGCGGGGCGGGTTGTTGCCTCGGCCAATGGTACGGAAAGTACGGATGTGTCCGACCGAGCCTTCTTTCGCCGGGCGCTGCATGGTGCGCTGGGGCAGGACCACGGGCTGAACCCGCGCACGGGGCGGCGCGCGTATTACTTTGCCGCGCCCCGGTTCGGGGCCGGGGGACGGGTGGCAGGCGCGCTGGTGGTGGTCGCCAACATCGACAGGGTCGAGGCCGAGTGGCGCGGCGCACGCCCGGCGGTGTTCTTTACCGACCGGGGCGGCGAGGTCTTCATCACCAATCGCTCGGAGCTCCTGTACTGGCAGGAGGCGGCACAGGGCCTGCGCCCGCCCGAGGGAGAGGCGCTGCCCTTTGCGACGCGCGCGAGGGGCCCGCACACCATCTGGATCGAGGACTGGTCGCCGTATGTGCCCAGCCGCGCGCTGCATCTGGCGCGCGCCCTGCCGGTGATCGGGATGCGCGCACAGGCGTTGATCGACGTGCGCCCCGCGCGGGCCGTGGCGGGGTTGCAGGCGGCGGCGCTGGTGGCGATGCTGCTGGCCTTTGGCGCGGTGCTGTTCTGGCTGCTGGGGCGGCGGCGCGTTCTGGCACTGGCCAATGCGCGGCTGGAAACACGGGTGGCCGCGCGCACCGCCGCGCTGAGCGACGCCAACGACCGGCTGCGCCGCGAGGTGGCCGAGCGTGTCGCCGCCGAGGCCGCGCTGAAACGTGCACAGGATGATCTGGTGCAGGCGGGCAAGCTGTCGGCGCTGGGGCAGATGAGCGCCGGAATCAGCCACGAGTTGAACCAGCCGCTGATGGCGATCCAGCAATTTGCCGAGAATGGCGCGGCCCTGATGGCGCGCGGCAAGCCCGAGGTGGCAGGCGAGAACCTGGGCCGGATCAGCGATCTGGCGGCTCGGATGGCGCGAATCATCCGCAACCTGCGCGCCTTTGCCCGTAACGAAAGCGAGCCGATGGGCCGGGTGGATATCGTGGCGGTGATCGATGCCGCGCTGGACCTGAGTGCAACGCGGCTGCGCGAGGGCGGCATCTCGGTGGGCTGGGCGCGCCCGCCCGGCCCGGTCTGGGTGCGCGGCGGCGAGGTGCGCCTGGGTCAGGTGGTGGTCAACCTGATCGGCAATGCCGCCGACGCGATGGCCGGGCGCGACCAGAGGCGGCTGACCATCGCGCTGACCCCCGGCAGCCCCGTCACCCTTGCGATCAGCGACACCGGGCCGGGCATCGCCGACCCCGACCGGATGTTCGAGCCGTTCTATACCACCAAGGCGGTGGGCGCGGCACATGGCTTGGGGCTGGGTCTGTCGATCTCATACGGTCTGGTGCAAAGCTTTGGCGGCAAGATCCGCGGAGCCAACGGGGCGCAGGGCGCGGTGTTCACCGTGGAGCTGGACCCCTGGGCCGAAGAGAGGGCGGCATGACGCGCAAGGTGCTGGTGGTGGATGATGACACGGCGGTGCGCGCGGCGCTGGCGCAGACGCTGGACCTGGCCGATCTGCAGGCGATCCCCGTCGGGTCGTTCATCGAGGCGCGCGATCACATCGGCGACGGCTTTGACGGGGTGGTCCTGTCGGACATGCGCATGCCCGGGCGCGACGGGTTTCACCTGCTGGATCATTGCCGCGGGGTGGATGCGGACCTGCCGGTGATCCTGCTGACCGGGCAGGGCGATATCCCGATGGCGGTGCGGGCGATGGCGCAGGGGGCGTTCGGGTTTCTGGAAAAACCCTGCCCGCCGGCGGACCTGCTGGCGGTGATCTCTCGCGCCTTGCACGCGCGTGCGCTGGTGCTCGAGAACCGGCGCATGAAGGCGCAGCTTGAAGCCGGCGATGCCGCGGCACGATTGCTGTTCGGACAGTCGGACCTGGCCAATGCGCTGCGCGCGCGGGTGCGCATCGTGGCGCAGGCGGGGGCGGAGGTGCTGGTCAGCGGCCCGCCCGGCAGCGGGATTTCCAAGGTGGCCGAGGTGGTGCACCTGTGCGCGCCCCGCGCCAAGGGGCCGTTCGTGAAACGCGCCGGCGCGGGGCTGGACCCGGAGGGATTCATGGCCGCCTGTGCCGAGGCGGCGGGCGGATCGCTGTTTCTGGACGAGGTGGGCAACCTGCCGCCCGAAACCCAGTTCGCCGCGTTCGAAAGGATCGAGGCCGGCATGACCGCGCGGGTGATCGCCGGGTCCAGCGCCGATCTGGCGCAGGCGGCGGGGCAGGGCGCGTTCATGCCCGACCTGTTCTACCGGCTGGACGTGATGCGCGTGCGCATCCCGTCGTTGACCGAACGCCCCGAAGACATCCCTGTGCTGTTTCGCCACTACGTGGCTCAGGCCAGCGAACAGGCCGGTCTGCGCCCGCCCGAGATCACGCAGGAGGTCATCGCGGGGTTGATGGCGCAGGACTGGCCCGGAAACGCCCGCGCGCTGATGAGTGCCGCGATGCGCTTTGCCCTCGGTCTGGGGCAGGAGGACGCGCAGGGGGATACCGGGCTGGGTCTGGCCGAACAGATGGCGCAGGTCGAGCGGTCCTTGCTGATCGAGGCGCTGCGCCGTGCGGAAGGCCGGGCCAGCCTTGCCGCCGAGCGGTTGAAACTGCCGCGCAAGACCTTCTACGACAAGCTGGCGCGGTTCGGGCTGCGGGCGGATGCGTTCCGGTGATCCGTCCGGGGCGCTGCCCAGGGGTTGGGTCGCGCGTGCCGCGCGCCGCCCGGACTGGGGGGCGCTGCCCCCCGTCCCNTGCCTGCGCTGGCTTGTCTCTTTTCGCCGCGCGCGGGATGGGGTAAGCGACCGGTATGGAATTGAAAGTCACCGATCTGTCCGTTGCCCGTGGGGGCGTGCCCGTGCTGGAAGGCGTGTCCTTTACCCTGCGCGCGGGCGAGGCGCTGGTGCTGCGCGGCCCCAACGGGGTGGGCAAGACCACGCTGTTGCGCAGCGTTGCAGGATTGCAGCCGCCGCTGTCCGGCCAGGTCGGGCTGGACCGCGAGTCGATGGCCTATGCCGGGCATGCGGATGGCATCAAGGCCACGCTGAGCGTGCGCGAGAACCTGGATTTCTGGGCGGATGTCTTTGCCACCGACCGGGTGGGCAAGGCGCTGGCGGCGTTCGAACTGGACGGTCTGGCCGATCGTCACGCGGGCAACCTGTCGGCCGGTCAGAAGCGGCGGCTGGGGCTGGCGCGCATGGTGGTGACCGGGCGTCCGGTCTGGGTGCTGGACGAGCCCACCGTGTCGCTGGACGTGGACGCCGTGGCGATGTTTGCATGGGCGGTGCGCGCGCATCTGCGCGATGGAGGCATGGCATTGATAGCGACCCATATCGATCTGGGGCTGGACGAGGCCCGGGTGCTGAACCTGGGCCCGTTCCGTGCCCGTGCGCCCGAACCCGATGATTTCGACGGGGCCTTCCTGTGATCGCGCTGCTGGTCCGCGACATGCGGCTGGGCACGCGCGCGGGGGGCGGCTTTGGTCTGGGGCTGGCGTTTTTCCTGATCGTGGTGGTGCTGGTGCCCTTTGGCGTCGGACCCGAGACCGGGCGGCTGTCGGGGATTGCGCCCGGCATCCTGTGGCTGGGGGCCTTGCTGGCCTGCCTGTTGTCGCTGGACCGTGTCTTTGCGCTGGACTGGGAGGATGGCAGCCTGGATTTGCTCGCGACCTCGCCCTTGCCGATGGAAGCGGCGGTCAGCGTCAAGGCGCTGGCGCATTGGCTGACCACCGGCCTGCCGCTGGTGCTGGTGGCGCCTGCGCTGGGTGTGCTGCTGAGCCTGCCTGTGCAGGGCTATGTGCCGCTGGTCGCCTCGCTGGCCCTGGGCACGCCGGCGCTGTCGGTGATCGGCACCTTCGGGGCGGCGCTGACCGTGGGGCTGAAGCGCGGGGGGCTGCTGCTGAGCCTGCTGGTGCTGCCGCTTTACATGCCCACGCTTATCTTCGGGGCCGAGGCCGCGCGGCGGGGGGCCGAAGGCATGGAAATCACCACCCCGCTGCTGATGCTGGCGGGGATCACCTGCGGCACGATCGCGCTTTTGCCTTTTGCCTCGGCTGCGGTATTGCGGGTAAACCTGCGCTGACACAGATTTGACTTGCGCGCGGCCTCGCGCGCGCGGAAAGAGAGACCCATGGCATCGTTCTGGCAATACGCAAATCCCAAGAAGTTCGTCGAGACGACAGACCGGCTGTTGCCCTGGCTGTCGGGACTGGCGCTGCTGAGTATGGGCGTCGGGCTGATATGGGGGTTTTTCTTTACCCCTGATGATTTCCGGCAGGGCAGCACGGTCAAGATCATCTATCTGCATGTGCCCGCGGCGCTGATGGCGATCAACATCTGGTTGATGATGCTGGTGGCGTCGCTGGTCTGGATCGTGCGGCGGCATCATGTCTCGGCGCTGGCAGCGCGGGCGGCGGCCCCGGTGGGGGCGGTGATGACGGTGATCGCGCTGGCGACCGGCGCGATCTGGGGCCAGCCGATGTGGGGCACATGGTGGGCCTGGGACCCGCGGCTGACCTCGTTCCTGATCCTGTTCCTGTTCTACCTGGGCTACATGGCGCTATGGGCCGCGATCGAGGATGACGACACGGCGGCGGACCTGACATCGGTGCTGTGCCTTGTCGGATCGGTCTTTGCGCTGCTGTCGCGCTATGCGGTGAATTTCTGGAACCAGGGCCTGCATCAGGGGGCGTCGGTCATGCGGGCGGGGGCGCTGGCGGGTGACACGCAGGAGCGGGTGTCGAATGTCTATGCCGTGCCGCTGTTCGTCTGCATCGCGGGCTTCGTTCTGTTGTTCATCGCGCTGGTGTTTCTGCGCACGCAAACCGAAATCCGCGCGCGCCGGATGCGCGCCCTTCTGGCCCGGGAGCGCCTGCAATGATGCCTGATCTTGGCAAATACGCCGATGCGGTCTTGTCATCCTACGGGGTGTCCATCGTGCTGTTGCTGGTGCTTGTGGTCGCATCGGTGCGGCGCGCGCGCCGGGTGCGGGCCGAACTGGACGAAGTGGAACAAAGGGTGCGGCGCAATGGCTAGATTTTCGCCCCTGATGATGGCACCTCCGCTGGTCTTTGCCGGGTTGGCGGTGATGTTCTGGATCGGCATGGCGCGCGAGGATCCCAACCAGTTGCCCACGGCGCTGGCGGGGCGCGCGGCCCCGGCGGTGGCGATGACCCCGCTGGAGGGCAAACCCGGGTTCACCGACGCCGATCTGCGCGCCGGCGATGTGACGCTGGTGAACTACTGGGCAAGCTGGTGCGCGCCCTGCCGGGTCGAACATCCGCAGCTTGAGGCGCTGGCGGCGGACGGGCTGACCATTTATGGCGTGAACTACAAGGACAAGCCGGACAACGCATTGAAATTCCTTGTTGATCTGGGCGATCCCTATGCCGGGATCGGGGCGGATGACGAAGGGCGGATGGCGCTGGACTGGGGCGTCTACGGCGTGCCCGAAACCTATGTGATCGACGGCAACGGCGTGATCGTGGCGCGCCATGCCGGGCCGGTGACGCAGCGGGTGCTTGAAACCACACTGATGCCCGCGATCGAGGCGGCGCGGGCCGCGACGCAGTGAAGTCGCAGACACCGTGCGGCGCTGTTGGCTGCGCCAAGGCGCCCCGCCCGCCGTCCCGTGGAGTGCTGGAAACTGCTTTGGGCGCACCGGAATGCGGTGAGATTACAGTCGGTAACCGCCTGATACGGTGAGGATTTCGCCGGTGATCGCTGCCGCGGCGGGCGAGGCCAGAAAGCGCACGGCCTGGGCGATGTCCTGCGGCGTGGCGAGGCTGCCGAGGGCGGTCATCTCGATGAACCTGGCGGTGAGGTCGGGGTCGCGCGGGGCCTCGGGCGTGTTGATGGCGCCGGGGGCCACTGCGTTGACGCGGATGCCCCTTGGTCCCAGTTCTTTGGCCATGGCGCGGGTCCACAGATCAAGGGCAGCCTTGGTCGCGCCATACATGCCGGCACCCATCGGTGGCAGGCGGGCGTTGACCGACGATATGTTGACGATGGCGGCCCCGGGCGACAGATGCGGCAGGGCGGCGGCCAGCAATTCTGCCGGGGCGGTCAGGTGCATCGTTGTCATGGCGGCGATATCGTCGCGCGCGATGGTCCCGGCCGGGGTGGGGATGACGCAGCCTGCGTTGTTCACGATCACGTCGATCCGGCCAAAGCGGGCCAGTGTCCGGGCAATGACGTCCTCTGCCGCGCCGGGGGCGGTCAGATCGGCCTGAATGGCCAGCGCGTCGGGCAGGTCTGCTGCGACCGCATCGGGCGGTGTGGTGTTCCAGGTGAAGGCCACCGCGTGATCGCGTGCCAGTTCGGTCGTGATCGCGCGGCCAAGCCCGCGTGCGCCGCCGGTGATCAGGGCTGTTCTCATGGCTGTGCCTTTATGAAAAAGGGGCGCCTATTGGGCGCCCCTTGGTGTGTCATGGATGCGTCATCCACGGGCCATCAGGCCGCCGACTTGGCCAGGTTGCGCAGCACGAAATGCAGCACGCCGCCGTTTTCCAGGTATTCCTTTTCCACTGCGGTATCGATCCGGCATTTCAGCGTGATGGTTTTCACCGTGCCATCGCCAAAGGTGATTTCGCACGGCACTTCGGCCAGCGGGGTGATGGTGTCCAGCCCGGTGATCGACACGGTCTCTTCGCCGGTCAGGCCCAGCGTCTTGCGGGTGTCGCCGTTGGTGAACTCGAACGGGATCACGCCCATGCCCACCAGGTTCGAGCGGTGGATACGCTCGAACGATTCCGCGATCACCGCCTTGACGCCCAGCAGGTTGGTGCCCTTGGCCGCCCAGTCGCGGCTGGAGCCTGCGCCATACTGTTCACCGCCGAAGATCACCAGCGGAACGCCTTGCTCCTGATAGGCCATCGAGGCGTCGAAAATGCTGGTCTGTTCGCCGTCGGGGCCCTTGGTATAGCCGCCTTCGACGCCATCCAGGATCTCGTTGCGGATGCGGATGTTGGCGAAGGTGCCGCGCATCATCACCTCGTGGTTGCCGCGCCGCGAGCCGTAAGAGTTGAACTCGCGCAGGGGCACCTGATGCTCGGTCAGGTATCTGCCCGCGGGCGTGTCCGCCTTGAAGCTGCCTGCGGGGCTGATGTGGTCGGTGGTCACCATGTCGCCCAGCACGGCCAGGATGCGCGCGCCGGTCAGGTTGGTGATCTTGCCGGCCTCGGGCGACATGCCGCGGAAATAGGGCGGATTCTGGATATAGGTCGATGCCGCGGGCCAGTCATAGGTCTCGCCCTCGGAGGTTTCGACTCCCTGCCATTTCTCGTCGCCCTTGAATACATCGGCGTATTTGCTCTGGAACGCTTCGCGGGTCACGGTCTTTTCGACCAGATCGGCGATTTCCTTCTGCGTCGGCCAGATGTCTTTCAGGTAGACTGGGTTGCCGTCCTGATCCTCGCCCAGCGGCTCGGTGGTCAGGTCGATGTTCATGTCACCGGCCAGCGCATAGGCCACCACCAGCGGCGGGCTGGCCAGGTAGTTGGCGCGCACATCGGGGCTGATCCGGCCTTCGAAGTTGCGGTTGCCCGACAGCACCGAACAGGCGACGATGTCGCCCTCGGCGATGGCCTCGGAAATCTCGGGCTGGATGGGGCCCGAGTTGCCGATGCAGGTGGTGCAGCCATAGCCGACGAGGTTGAAGCCGATGGCATCCAGATCCTCTTGCAGGTTCGCGGCCTCAAGATACTGCGACACGACCTGGCTGCCGGGCGCGAGCGAGGTCTTCACCCACGGCTTGCGGTTCAGACCCAGGGCCCGCGCCTTGCGCGCCACCAGACCGGCCCCGATCATGACGTAGGGGTTCGAGGTGTTGGTGCAGGAGGTGATCGAGGCGATCACGACCGAGCCGTCCTTGATCTGGTAATCCTCGCCCTTGACCGGGTAAGACTTGCGCGGGTCCACGACGGGATCATGTGCAGGGCCTTCGTCGGCCATGTCGGTGGCGGCGGGGGTTTCATCCGAGCCGCGATATTCGGCCACCACGTTGAAGAAACTGGATGCGGCCTCGGTCAGCGGGGTGTGGTCCTGCGGGCGTTTGGGGCCGGACACGGCGGGCACGACGGTGCCCATGTCCAGATGCAGCGTGTCGGTGTAGACCGGATCGTAATCCGGGCCGCGCCAGAAACCGTTTTCCTTGGAATAGGCCTCGACCAGCGCCACGCGATCCTCGTCACGGCCGGTGCCGCGCAGATAGCGCAGGGTTTCGTCGTCGATCGGGAAGAAACCGCAGGTGGCGCCGTATTCGGGGGCCATGTTGGCGATGGTGGCGCGATCAGCCAGCGGCAGGTGATCCAGGCCCTCGCCGTAGAATTCCACGAATTTGCCGACGACGCCCTTTTCGCGCAGCAACTGCACGACCTTGAGCACCAGATCGGTGGCTGTGGTGCCTTCGGTCATGGCCCCTGTCAGCCGGAAGCCCACAACCTCGGGGATCAGCATCGACACCGGCTGACCCAGCATCGCGGCCTCGGCCTCGATTCCGCCCACACCCCAGCCCAGAACGGCCAGGCCGTTGACCATGGTGGTGTGGCTGTCGGTGCCTACCAGCGTGTCGGGATAGGCGACCATGTCACCGTTCTGGTCCACATCGGTCCAGACGGTCTGCGACAGGTATTCCAGGTTCACCTGGTGGCAGATGCCGGTGCCCGGCGGCACGACGCGGAAATTGTCGAACGCGCCCTGACCCCATTTCAGGAACTGGTAGCGTTCCATGTTGCGCTCATACTCGCGGTCGACGTTCATCTGGAAGGCGCGCGGGTTGCCGAACTCGTCGATCATCACCGAGTGGTCGATCACCAGATCGACGGGGTTCAGCGGGTTGATCTTTTGCGCGTCGCCGCCCAGGGCCTTGATGCCGTCGCGCATGGCGGCCAGATCGACCACGGCGGGCACGCCGGTGAAATCCTGCATCAGCACGCGGGCCGGGCGATAGGCGATCTCGCGTGGGTTCTTGCCGCCATTGTCGGCCCATTCCGAGAATGCCTTGATATCATCGACCGAGACGGTGAACCCGCCATCCTCGAATCGCAGCAAATTCTCCAGCACCACCTTCAGCGCGGCGGGCAGCTTGGAGAAATCGCCCAGTCCTGCCGCCTCGGCGGCGGGGATCGAGTAATAGGCGACGCTTTGATCACCTGCGGTGAGCGTCTTGCGGGTCTTGGCAGTATCCTGTCCGACTGTGATGGGCATAAAGGCCTCCGTGCTTGCGGCGATAACTTGGCTGGCTTGCTTCTGCCGCATCCCCGGTATCCGATCAAGAGGGCAGGTGGAAATATGTATACCATTGCACACAAAAAACCAATGCACATGTGACTTGGCTCTCGCAAAGGCTTGATTGGTTATTTCAGACCGGCTTGGCTAAGGTCTGCGTCAGGCAAAGAAATGGGTAGGCAATGACTGGTAAGCTGACAGCGTGGTTCGTCGCGGCGGTTGTGATGTGGGGTGGGCTGGTGCAGGCCCAGACATCAGGTCAGGCTTCGGCCCGGACGCAAGATCAGGCGCAAACCCCGCCCGTGGTGGTCGAGCTGTTCACCAGTCAGGGCTGCTCGTCCTGCCCGCCCGCCGACAAGCTGTTGCACGAACTGGCCAAGCGGGATGACGTGATCGCGCTGGCGCTGCATGTGGACTACTGGGATTACATCGGCTGGAAGGATGTGTTCGCCAAGCCCGGCCACACCGCGCGGCAAAAGGCCTATGCGGTTTCGGCCGGTCGCCGCAGCGTCTATACCCCGCAGATGATCATCGACGGCAGCGATCACGTCGTGGGCAATCACCCGGTCGATGTGGCCGATCTGGTGCGCGCCCATGCCGATCGCGCGCGGGCCGTGGTGCTGGAGGTCCGCCGCGAAGGCACGGACGGTCTGCGGATCGACCTGCGCGCGCAGGGCCGCGCGGCGGCGCCGATGATCGTGCAACTGGTGCGCTATATTCCGCAGCAGACTGTCGAGATCAAACGCGGCGAGAACGCGGGCAAAAGCCTGAGCTATGCCAATATCGTCAGCGACTGGGACATACTGGCGGAATGGGACGGGCGCGCGCCACTGGTGATCGAGGCCAAGGTACCGGGAAAGAACCCCGTTGTGGTGCTGGTGCAGCACAAGGGGCCAGGGATGATCGAGGCCGCCGCCCACCTGCGTTGATCTTGCCCTTGTCAGGATGAGCGCGGGCAGGCCCGCGCGCTGCCTGTCTCGGCCCGGGCCCTTGGCCCGTGCCTCGGGCCGCGTGGTGCGACCGGGTTGCCAGACACGGTGCGCGGCAAGCATGGCCGGTGTCGGAGCCTCCGGCGGGGATATTTTCAGAGAGAGGAAAACAGGGGTCAGATCTGCTGGCCCGTGCCCTTCCAGCGGCGGTGGATCCAGAACCATTGGTCCGGGTGCTGGCGGACAAGGGATTCGAGCGATGCGTTGACCGCGCGCGTCATGGTGTCAGGGTCCGTATGCGGAATCGGCGCTTCGAGCCGGATGCTGAAATCAAGGCCGTTTTCCTGCCGGATCGAGAAGGTGGGGATCAGCACCGCATCGTATCTGATCGCCAGTTCCGCCGTTGCCAGCGAAGTGCGGGCGGGCTGGCCGAAAAAGGGCAGGGCAGGCGCGTTCGAGACCGACAGGTCGGTCAGAACGCCCAGCACACCGCCGCCTTTCAGGTGGCGGACCATCTGGACCATGCCCGCGCGGCCCTGTTCGAACATCGGCTGGCCGATGGCCCCGATGGACCGGACGTAATGGGCGTTGAAATAGGGGTTGCGCATGCGCCGGTAGAGCGCGCCCATATCGTGCCCGCGCGCGATCAGCGCGGCGCGCGCGGCGTCGTAATTGCCGAAATGCGCGGTCACCAGAATCACCGGACGGCCCTGCGCGCGGGCGTGCTCGAGCGCGGCAAGGCCCGGGCCCCCGATCGGGGACCGGCTGGCGCGGGCGGTGAAATCGGCGCCTGAATAGATCTCGATCAGGGTGCGGCCCGCGTTGTCGGGCACGGTGCGTAAAAGGCGTGCCACGTCGGGGCCGGGCAGGTCAGGCAGCGCGTGGGCCAGGTTGTCGCGGATGCGCCGACGCCAGCCTGCCAGGGGCGCGATCACCCGCGAGGCCAGCCAGCCCATCAACGGCACCCGCCAGCGATAGGGCAGCGCCAGCGCCAGGCCGAACATCGCGCGCAGGGCCAGATTTGTCGCCCCGTAGCGCAGGCGCTGGGGCAGGGGCAGCTTGGGGTCGCTCATGTCTGGCGTTTGGCCTTGCCGAAGGTTTCGCGCTGCCAGACATAAAGCCCGGCCCCCACGATCACAAGCGCGCCCACGACCGTCCAGAGATCGGGGTATTCGCCAAAGAACAGCATCCCCCAGATCGTCGCGAACAGCAGCCCTACATAGGCGAAGGGGGCCAGCATGCTGGCCTCGCCGATCCCCAGCGCGCGGATCAGGCACAGTTGCGACAGCGTGCCGAAGACCGCGATCATGCCCATCAGCGTCCAGCCGATCAGACCGGGGTCGCGCCAGTAGAACGGCACGATGACGGTAAAGATGACCGCACCGAACAGCGCGGTATAGAGCAGCGAGGTCCAGGGGCTTTCGTTGCGCCCGACAAAGCGTGTCACGATGTTATAGGCCGAATAGCTGATCGCGGCGAGCAGCGGCAGTATGGCATAGGGCGAGAACACCGCACTGCCCGGTCGGATGATGATCAGCGCGCCGATCAGCGCGGCACCGATGCCCAATGCGCGGCGCAGGCCGATCTTCTCGCCCAGAAACACCGCAGCCCCCAGGGTGATCAGCACCGGGTTGATGTTCATGATCGCCGTGGCCTCGGCCAAGCTGATGTAGGCCACGCCAAAGAAGAAGAACGTGGTGCCGAACATCAGGAAGATCGAGCGCGCAAGCTGCATCCAGGGATAATTCGTGCGCGCGACCGTGCGCAGGTTTGGCAGCACGAAAATCAGCACCATCGTGGCCTGCCCGGCATAGCGCGCCCAGATCGCGGGCACCGGTCCGGTATGGCGGGCCAGTTCCTTGGCTGTGGCATCCATGGCGGCGAAAAAGAAGATCGCGGTGATCATCAGGGCGATGGCGCGCCCGGTCTGGCCCATCGGCATCATCTGTCTGGCTGTGCTGCAGGTGTCATGACCTTGCTTTACGGGGCAGGGGCGGGGCTGTCCAGACGGGGTGGTTACGGATCGTCCTCGTCCGGGACCTGCATCGCGATCTCGCCCGCAGCTTCAAGATCGCGGATCGCGGCGATCACCGCGTTCTGCGCCTCTTCTCCGGGTTTTGTCTTGACCGGGGAAAGGTCGCCCATTTCCTCGCGCAGGCCGTCGGCCATGCGTTTCGAGATGTTGGCCAGCAGGAACTCGGCCGCCGCCAGCATGTCGCCGCCCGCGTCAGAGGCAAAGCGCAGGGCGGTGATCAGGGTCGGCTGTTCGACCACGCGCAGGATTTTCGGGACGTCGGTGGGGGCGATGCGCGCAGGAATATCGGGGAAGGTAAAGATCGACTTGCGCACGCGGGCGGCGAATTCCTGATCCTCGTCATCCAGACCTTGCAGCAGGTCCTCTCGCGTGGCGGTGGCCGACAGGTTCAGGATTGCGCCCACCCGGCGTTCGGGCGTGTCGTCAAAGGCCTTGTCTGGCACGTCGTCCAATTGCGTCGCCAGCGACAGTCCGATCCGATAGACCGAATCGGGAGTGACCGCATCGGTCTGCGATACGGCATAGGTCATGCGGCGGGCGCGGTCACCGGGCAGCGCGCCCAGCAGTTCGGCAGCCTTGGGCGTTGCCAGCTTCGACAACACCACGGCAGAGACCTCGGTCGCTTCGCGGTCGATGATCTGCAGCAGTTGCGCGACATCGAGCGCGCGGATGCGATCCCACGGGTCGCCAAGCTGGCGCACCCCGGCCTCGCGGCGCAGGCGGGCGGCGGTCTGGGGGCTGATCTTGCCATCAAGGTCGCTGAGCGCGCCGATCAGCCCGCGCGGAAAGCTGAGGCCGATCTGCTCAAGCTCGGTCGCGAATTCACCGATCACATCGGCCAGCGTCCTGCGGTCGATCACGCGCATCTGGCCCAGTTGCTGGGTCAGCGCGGCTTGCAGATCTTCTGGCAGGTCTTCCAAAGAAAGCGGTGCGCCTTCATTCAGCAGAAAGCGCACCACGATGGCCGCCTTTTGGCGGCGGGTCAGGCGCGCCGTCCGGGGTTCAGGCGGTCGCGCGGTGTTGGAGAGGGGCGTCAACTGGGTCATGCCTGTCCTCGGCTGGCTGGTAGCGCCAGATAATCGGACAGGCGTAAAGAAACCCTTTCGCCCCTGTTGGTTTAGCTGTTGACCTGAGCGGTGCAGGACTGGCTTGCGCTGTCCCAGACGGTGCCTTCGGCGCAGGACATCGCCTGATGGGTCTTGCCTGCGCACATGGCCGAGGCCAGGGCAGGGGCGGTGATCAGGGCCAGAGCGGCCAGTGCAGTCTTCATGGTCATTCTCTCTCTCCTGTTGGCGTCTACAACATGGCTTAGAATAGCACGGGTTGACCCAAGGTCAAAACCCGCAGTGCGATGCCGGGTGATCAGGCGCGGCACCTGCATGTTTTTGCGGCGCTCAACCCTTCAGCATTCGCCGAAGACGCGGGTAAAGATCGTGTCGACATGCTTGGTGTGATAGGCCAGATCGAATTTTTCCTCGATCTCCTCGGGCGACAGGGCGGCCGTCACCTCGGGGTCGCCCAGCAGTTCGGTCTTGAAATCGCGCCCCTGCTCCCAGACCTTCATCGCGTTGCGTTGCACCAGCGTATAGGCATCCTCGCGCGAGACACCGGCCTGCGTCAGCGCCAGCAGCACGCGCTGGCTCATCACCAGGCCGCGGAACTTGTTCATGTTTTCCAGCATCGTGTCGGGATAGATCACCAGCTTGTCGATCACCTGGGTCAGCCGGTGCAGGGCGAAATCCAGCGTCACGGTGGTGTCGGGGCCGATGGCGCGCTCGACCGAGCTGTGGCTGATGTCGCGCTCGTGCCACAGGGCCACGTTTTCCATCGCCGGGATCACCGACATCCGCACCAGCCGCGCCAGCCCGGTCAGGTTTTCGGTAAGCACCGGGTTGCGCTTGTGCGGCATCGCGCTGGAGCCTTTCTGGCCCTTGCTGAAGAACTCTTCCGCCTCCAGCACCTCGGTGCGCTGCATGTGCCGGATCTCGATGGCGATATTCTCGATGCTGCTGGCGATCACGCCCAGCGTGGCAAAGAACATCGCATGCCGGTCGCGCGGGATCACCTGCGTGCTGATCGGTTCGGGCTTCAGCCCCATCATCGAGCAGACATGGCTTTCGACATTCGGATCGATATTGGCAAAGGTGCCCACAGCGCCGGAAATCGCGCCGGTGGCGATCTCTTCGCGGGCGCGTTGCAGGCGCAGGCGGTTGCGGCGCATCTCGGCGTAGAACCGCGCAAAGGTCAGCCCCATGGTGGTGGGTTCGGCATGGATGCCGTGGCTGCGACCGATGCGGATATCCATCTTGTGCTCGAAGGCGCGGCGGCGCAGCGCCTCGAGCAGCTCGTCCATGTCCACCAGCAGGATGTCGCAGGCGCGGGTCAGCTGGATGTTGTAGGTGGTGTCCAGCACGTCGGAACTGGTCATGCCCTGATGGACGAACCGCGCCGCGTCGCTGCCCACATGCTCGGCCAGATGCGTCAGGAAGGCGATAACGTCATGCTTGGTCACGGCCTCGATCTCGTCGATGCGGGCCACGTCGAATTCGACGTCCTTGGCGGCCCAGACGGCCTCGGCGTTTTCGCGGGGGATGACATCCATCTCGGCCATGGCATCGCAGGCGTGGGCCTCGATCTCGAACCAGATGCGGAACTTGGTTTCGGGCGACCAGATGGCCACCATGTCGGGGCGGGAATAGCGGGGGATCATCGGTTGGGCCTTTCGCTTTGCGGGGTGCCTGCGTGCGCGTTCTAACGCCCGGTCCCGGCGGGGGCAAGCGGACCGCGCAGGCACGCCGGGCGAAAAGCCGCGTCGCGCGATGGGGCAGGGCGGTCTGTCAGAGCAGTTCCGTGATCACGGTCGAGGACCGCTCCAGCGTGCGATGCACCGGGCAGCGATCCGCGATCTCGCCCAGCCGTGCGCGCTGATCTGCCGACAGGGCTCCGGTCAGGGTGATCCGGCGGGTGAAGCGGTCGATCTTGTCGCCACTGGCCCCGCCCGCATCCTGCGCATGCACCTTGTCGTGGCAGATGTCGACGGCCACATGCTCCAGCGGCCAGCCCTTGCGCCGCGCATACATGCGGATCGTCATCGAGGTGCAGGCCCCCAGACCCGCCGCAAGAAACCCGTAAGGCGACATGCCGCGATTGGTGCCACCATAGGCCACGGGCTCGTCGGCCAGCGCGTGGTGATGCGGGCCCGACTGGATGTCCTGCAAGAAGCCTTGCGGATCGGCCTCGGACACGCGCAGCACGCCTTCGGGGGCGCCCGGTGGCGGGGCAGGCGGTGTCAGCGTCAGGTAGCGCCCGGCCCATGCGGCGATCACCTCGGCGGCGTATTCCGCATCGCGTGGGGCGCTGATCAGGTGATCGGCATCGTCCAGCGTGACAAAGCTCTTGGGATGCTTCTTGGCCATGAAGATTTGCGTGGCATTCTCGATCCCCACCACCTCGTCACGCGGGGCATGCATCACCAGCAGGGCGGCGCGCATCTGGGCCAGCGCGGCGTCCAGCGCCTCGGCCTGCACATCCTGGACGAACTTGTGCCCGATGCAGAACTCTCGCCCGCCCAGATCGACCTTGGCGGTGCCATGCTCGGCGATTGCCGTCAACGCGTCTGCAAAGTTGTCCATCACATGGCCGGGATCATGCGGCGCGCCCAGCGTGACCACCGCGCGCACGCTGTCGATCCGTCCCGCCGCCCGGATCACCGCGGCCCCGCCCAGGCTGTGCCCGATCAACAGGCCGGGGGGCATGCCGCGCCCGGCCAGATAGGTGGCTGCGTGCTCCAGATCCTCGATGTTCGAGGTGAACGACGTATTGGCGAACTCGCCCTCGCTGTGGCCCAGCCCGGTGAAATCAAAGCGCAGCACCGCGATCCCCATCATGGCCAGCCGCCGCGCGATGCGCCGGGCGGCCGGGATATCCTTTGAACAGGTGAAGCAATGGGCAAATATCGCGGTGGCCAGATGCGGCCCGTCGGGCAGGTCCAGCCGCGCAGCAAGGCTGTCGCCGTCATGGCCGGCAAAGGTGATACGTTCGGTGGGCATTGCTGTCTCCGGTGGCAGGCAGGGATGTGGGGTGGCGCGGTCAAGGTGCGGGGCCGGTCGGGGCTGCGCAACCCCTGTGTCATGTGCGTCACGGGATGGTGAGGCGCGGTCAAGTTGCGTGACAGAGTCAACTTAATCTGGATCATTGCGGGAATCTGCCAGCGCAGCTAGCCTGACCTCGGAGCGTGGGAACAGCCGAACCCATAGGGGACAAAGCCATGTTGCAACAGAACAACCAGCCGCAGGATCGGGGCGGGGAGGCCTGGATCCTTTTTCGTCCCGGTCTGGTCCTGCCGCCACCGCCCTTGCCGGAGCCGATTTGCGACTGCCATTCCGTCGGCGATCGCGTGATAAGGCGCGTCGTCGAGGACCGCGTGCTGCCGGAACTTCTGGCCCGCTTTCGTCAGCGCGGGCAGGGCTAGGAACGACGGGGTCACGCCCCCGGCGCCTGTCGCGGGCTGTCATGCAACTGTCCCGAAAGTGTCACCGGACTGTTGCAAGCTGCTACGAGTGCTGGCGGACAACACTCGATGGGAGAGATCACATGCTTATCAAGCCGATGCTGGCCCTGTGCGTGGCGTCCACAGCGATTGCCGGTGCCGCGATGGCCGAAGGCACCACCTATGGCCCGCGCCCGTTCTACCTGATCGACCGGATGCACGATGGCCCGCTGAAGGAAAAGCTGGCAAGCTGCACCGGCCAGGCGCCTTCGATGTCGAAATTTTCAATCGGGCACCGTGGCGCGCCTTTGCAGTTTCCCGAGCATACGGTCGAGTCCAATGTCGCTGCCGCGCGCATGGGCGCGGGTATCTTGGAATGCGACGTGACCTTTACCGCCGACAAGGAGCTGGTCTGCCGACACGCCCAGAACGATCTGCACACCACTACCGACATCCTGGCCACCGATCTGGCCACGAAATGCACCAAGCCGTTCAGCCCGGCCTCGGGCAACCGGAATGCCAGCGCCGAGTGCCGCGCCAGCGACATCACCCTTGCCGAGTTCCGAACGCTGACGGCCAAGATGGATGCCGCCAACACCAAGGGCACGACCGTGGCCGAGTACATGGACGGCACGGCAGGCTGGCGCACCGACCTGTATTCGGTTCAGGACGGCACCTTGATGACCCATGCGGAATCGATTGCCCTGTTCGACAGCCTGGGCGCCGATTTCACGCCCGAGCTCAAAAGCGCCTCGGTCGACATGCCCCATGACGGGTTCAGCCAGGCCGATTATGCGCAAAAGATGATCGACGACTACAAGGCCGCCGGAATCGATCCTGCCCGTGTCTGGGTGCAGTCGTTCGATCTGGACGATGTAAAATACTGGATCGAGAACGAGCCGGAGTTCGGCGCGCAGGCGGTCTATCTGGACGACCGCTATGCCGAGTCGGACGAGGACGAGGGCCTGATCGATTACATGGACCCGGCGACCTTCAAGCCGACCATGCAGGAACTGGCGGACATGGGCGTGAAATACATCGCACCGCCGATGTGGATGCTGCTGACGCTGGACGACGCGGGCAACATGGTGGCCAGCCCCTATGCGACCGAGGCGCAGGCCGCGGGCTTGAACGTCATCACTTGGACACTGGAACCCTCGGGGCCGTTGATCAACGGCGGCGGCTGGTACTTCCAGTCTGTCAGAGAGGCCATCGACACCGATGGCGACTATTTCACCATCCTGCACGCCCTGCGCGAAGAGGCCGGTGTCGTGGGGGTGTTCAGCGACTGGCCCGCGACCGTGACCTATTATGCCAACTGCATCGGTCTGGACTGAGACGATCGGGTGGGCGCGCTTTTGCGGGTGCGCCCACCCGCCCACTCGCACCCGCAAAAGCGCGCGTGCCTGCGCCTGAGGTGTGTGCAGGTCGCGAGTGCGGGAGCCTCCGGCGGGAGTTTGTCTAGCAAGATGAAGCAGGGGTCTTTTCCTTGGCGGCGCACGGCGCTAATCCTGTCGCATGATCCTGCAATCGCACATCCCCTATGACGTTTCGCCCAAGGCGCTGCCCGGCATGGCCCCGATGGCCCCAGATGACTGGATTTGGGTCGATGACGCCTTTGGCCCGCAGATGGTCGAGCGGGCTCGGCTGCTGACGGATCGGCGCGATGATGTGCTGGCGCTGGATGACAGCGCGCGGCCGGCGGCAGACGAGTTGCTGGAGACCATTATGGAGCATCTTGATGCCCATCCCGATTACACGGTTTGCGGCGCGCAGGTGATCCGCCCCGATGGCGTGACCGTGGCGGTGGACCGGCGCGATCCGATGGGCACGTTGGGCATCCTGGTGCAGCAGGATCTGTGCATTTTGCAAAAACAGGGCGACGAGCATGTGCTGACCGGCGCTGTCTTGTGCTTTCCGTCCTACTGGACCCTGTCCGAAAAGATCATGCGCCCGATGGTGCGCATCCATCTTCCGGTCGACATGTATGATGACAACATCGCCCGCCGCGTGCAGCGGCTGTTTGACGGGATCAAGCCGGGCCGCCCGATGTGGCGGTTCAATGCGCATCTGTATGATGATCCGACCTTGTTCACGCCCCGGCGCGAGGCCGATCGCTATCCGCGTGCACACAACCCCGAAGGCGCCTATCTGCGCAGCGAACGGCAGACCCTGTGGCGCCTGCCCGAGACCGGCGCGGTGATCTTTGGCATCCATACCTTCATGGTGCGGCGCAAGACCGCCGCGACCTGACCGGCAGGCCGCGACGGCGTGGCATCAGTCGGTGTGCAGAACCACATGCGGCTGACCATCCGACGTGTGTTCAGGCGTCACGCCCTGGCCGTTCACGGTACAGCGCACCTGACGACGCAGGTTGCTGAGCCCGGCAAAGGGGATCACGTCAACAGGCGCGTCAAAGACCAGCACCAAGCGCCAGAAGCCGCCGCTGGCCTGGTCGACCGCCTTGATCCGTCCAGCAAAGGGCTGGCCAAGATAGAGGCCGGACACACGTTGCCCGATCTGCCAGCGTGGTGTCGGGCCGGATGTTTCCGGGGCCGCGGCCGACAGGGTGTTCCAGTCGCGAAAGCCCCATTGGCGGGCCAGCGCCTCGAGTGCGGCGGCGTGGCTGAGAGGCGTGCCGCCTTGTGTCATTGTCTCGCGCAGGCGCCGCGCCTGTTGCTTGAGTTGCGCGCGCGTCGGCACGGGGGGCGAAAGTGTCGGGGTCATATCCCATCTCCTGCGGGTCATCTGACGGTAAACGGGGTTCGCATTGCCGTCCGGTCACGACCCTTGCACAGGTTGGGACAGGAGAGAGAGTGCAGGGCTTCACCATGGCCAGAGGCCTGCGAACGGCCGGAGCCTGCATCCAGGCTGATCAGATGGGCAACCATCGCCCCGCTGTCAAGACCGCGGTGTCACCCGTCGATCTGTGCGCCCATGATCGATAGCGATTCCTGATAGACCGAGGCCGCGTTCCAGGTCTTGAGCACCTCGTAGTTATGCGTGCCCTTGTTGTACGGCTGGCCGGGCCGCCAGCCTTTCTGGCGCAGGTAATTGGCGGTCGAGGCCAGCGCATCGGCCTGATTGTAGAAATCCACCCGGCCATCGCCATTGGCGTCCACGCCATAGGTGATCGCGTTGCCCGGCAGGAACTGGGTATGGCCCAGCTCGCCATGCTTTGCCCCCTTGGTGGCGGCGGTGATCGATCCCTGATCCACCAGTCTCAGCGCGCCAAGCGCGTGCGGAATGAAGAACTCGGACCGGCGGCAATCAAAGGCCAAAGTGACGATGGCCGACACCACGGAACTGTCGCCCATGAAGCGGCCAAAGCCGGTTTCCATCCCGTGAATGGCAATGATCACGCCTGCCGGCACGCCGAACCGCTGCTCGAGCGCGGTGTAGAATGCGGCGTCGCGTGCCTTGCGCTCGCGCCCCTGCCGCACGATGGTCGTCGCCCCGCGGATTTCAATGAATTTGTCGAGGGAATAGCGAAAGCTTTTTTGGTTGCGGTCGGCGGCGATCGTGCCGGTGGCGTATTGTGCGTTGGCCAGGGCCTGCAACCCGCGCTGGCCAACGCCCGCCCGCTGCGCGCTTTGTGCGAAACTGGCCTTCCACGCGTCGAAGCCGGCAGATCTGTTGCCGCATTGCGCCGCCCATGAGGGCAGCGCAACAAGGCTTAGGGCGATGCTGAACAGCACGTGACGCATGGGGGTACCCTTTTTTGACCGATTTGAACCGCGAATTTACGATCCGAGGTTAGCGTCAAACCGGCTGCGGCGTAAAGCGTCGTAAAGCCGGTGCCGTGGTTTTCCCTTTTGCGCCGCCCTTAGAACAGCGACACGAGCGAAGCCGCCATGGCCGGTTCGAAGTAGAGGGACATCCCCCCGACAAACCCCATCACCAGCGAGGCCGCGCGCAGGTTTTCCCCCTTGGTCAGGTTGTGGGCCATCAACGGCAGGGCCACCGGCAGCGACACCGTGGCCACGCAAAGCGAGACCGCCCATGTGGCCACGCGCTCGGGCGTGCCGGGCAGTCCTGCGGCCTTGCGCATTGCGTCGATCTCGTCAGGGCTGGCGGGTTGGCGCAGGATGTGGGCCAGATGCGTCTCGTAGCTTTGGACATGCGCATCCGCCTTGCGGGCGGGACCCTTGCGATAGGGCCGTTGCCTTGGGGCGGCCTTGGCCTGCGGTCGGATCCGCCGGGGGCGGATATCCTGTGGCGCCTGCCCGGGCATGACGCTGGCGCGGGCCAGACCGGGCTTTGGCCGCGCGGTGTGCGTACTGGCGCTGCGGGTCACCCGGCGCGGCGCGATGCGACAGGCCGGTGTCGCGTCATCGGGGCAAAGCGCATCGACGAAATCACGCGCCGGGATGCGCAGCCCGCTTTGCATCCAGTCGACCGACGTCACACGCAGCGCGGCAAGCAGAGGGCGCAGCACGTTGATCAAAAGCGCCTGCAGTGCGGGTGTGTCGGCCTCTTCCAGAACATCCGCATTGCCCAGGCTGATCACCAGCTGCGCCTCGGTTTCGGTTGTCATCCACTTGGCGCGCAACTCCAGATCGGCAGTGTGCAGACACAGGCCTGAGGCGTCATTTGCGTGGATGCGCGGGTCTGGCAGGCCATTGGCCTGCAAGGTGTAGCGGAGAATTTCGGACAAGGCGTCCATATGCACTCGGTCACGGGGGGCCACGTACAATGTGGTTACGATCATCGGTAACTGAAAGTCGAACATTGGCTCTACCTTTCGTTGCGATCTACAGCCCTGGGTTGGGCTGGGAATTTGACCATGACTCGCAATAGCGGCATAACCTTGACGACAGGATTGGCCGAAAACCACAGGATTTTAACCATTTGCCACATGGTCGCCACAATTCGGCATCGTTCTGCGCCCGTCGCGTGATGGCCCAGATAATGCAACCGATTCGCGAATTTGGCTGACCCCGCTGCGGTACGGGCAGGCAGGCGCGCACGTTGCGACCGGATGCGTTGCACGATAGGGTTTGGCCGCGGGATCGACCCGGGCACAATGGCAAGGACCGTCATGAACGGCGCAGATGTAGAGGACAGTTATCGCGACGGCGTCTTTGGCGAACTGGCGTTCCTGCACGCGCCTGTCGGGCTGGTGGTGACGGAAAACCGCGTGATCCGGGATTGCAACCTGATGTTCGCGCGCATGTTCGGCTATGGTCGTGCCGACCTGCGTGACCAGTTGTTCGCGATCCTGTATCCCAGCCAGGAAGAATTCGTGAACATCCGCAGCCGGGGCATCAAGGAGTTGCGCGAAACCAACGCCTATTGGGACGAGCGCGTGATGATGCGGTCCTGCGGCGCGCTGTTCTGGTGCCGGGTGCGCGGTCATTCCTTTACCCCGGACGAGCCGCTGACGCGCGCGGTCTGGTCCTTTGCCGATCTGTCAGATGCGCGGCCCTATCAGCCGCTGACCCGGCGCGAACGCGAGGTGATGTCGTTGCTGGGCGAGGGCAAGACCAGCAAGGAAATCGCCCGCGTGCTGAACCTGTCCTTTCGCACGGTCGAGGTGCATCGCGGCAGGCTGATGCGGAAGTTCGGCGTGCGCAATACCGCCGGTCTGTTTCAGGCGCTGGGGGGGCTTGGCGGCACGCATATGGTGCCGCATGGCAGCGTGCCCGAGGGCTGAGGCGTCAGTTGCGCGGGCCGACCGCCGCGCGGATCATCTCGGACTGGCTCTCGAACCACTGGCCCGCCAGATGGCTGATCAGCAGATAGGCGGCGATGCCCGCAATCGTGATCAATCCGTTGGGTGACAGGGCAAAGCGGCCGATCCGCGAAGCAATCTGCGCCATCAACCCGGATTCGTGCGTGACGGGGCGCCTGGGCCGCGGGGTCAGTTCCGACAGGTCCACGACCCGGGGTGGCGGGGCGTCCGGGTCGGGCCAGTCACCCAGGCCGATCAGGATGCGGCCATCCGGGCCACCGTGACGGATGAAGATGCCATCGTGCGTCGGATGGCGCAGATGCGCGCCATCGTCCAGCCGGAAGACACCGCCGACATGATCGCGCAAAAGCGAGGTCAGCAGGGTCAGGCCGTCATGCAGGGGCAGGGTGGATGGCACCAGCATCACCGTCTTGTCGCAAAACCGTTCGGCCCCGATAAGGATCAGGCCAAGCGGCGGCAAAATGCCCGCGATGGTGGGCACCTGGGCCGAGGCAATCGGCAGGGGATGCAGGCACAACGCAATGGGCAGCGTCATTTCCGAGGTGGCCAGCACCTCGGACCGGGTGAACAGCATGTCCGACAGCGGCATGTGCACGACCACATCCGCGTCCGCGTCGATCAGGATCAGCAGCGCGCGATGCAGCACGACCAGTTGCATCGGCCAGGGCAGGGTGCCGTCGTCGTCCTGCGTGGCGGTGGTGGTGACGGTCAGCTCCATATACCAAGCGTGCCGCGCCACCTGATCCGGCAGATCGCCGGGCTTTATGGCCATGAACGGGGCGTTCAACGCCGCGGCAAGGGCAGGCATTGGGCAGGGGATATCGACCATACGCAGGCGCAGGGACACAAGCGGGTGGGCGAACACATGCGCGCCTGCGTCATCCTGCCCCATGTCCTGTAAAGACAGCTGCACACGGGCCAGGGCGTCATTCAGACGCGCGGCAAACCCTGCCAGGTCAGGCAGGCCTGCATCCTTGGGGTACAACAGATGCGCCACAAGCGGCGCGTCGGTCTGATCTGTCATCTGCGCGGTCTTTCCCATCGAGTCGGCGCGACACTGCGCGACAACCAAGGCAAAGACATGGCAAATCGCGCGCATTTGAATGAAACGCCGGATCGGGAATGCAAAAAGGGCCCCCGGATAGGAGGCCCTTTCGCGCGGTCGCGTGACCGTATCAGCAGCTGTAGTACATGCCGAACTCGACAGGGTGCGGCGTGTGCTCGTACAGCTCGATCTCTTCCATCTTCAGGTCGATGTAGCCATCGATCTGGTCCTTGGTAAAGACGTCACCGGCCAGCAGGAACTCGTGATCGGCCTTCAGGGCTTCCATCGCCTCGCGCAGCGACCCGCAGACGGTGGGGATGCCTTCCAGCTCTTCGGCGGGCAGGTCATAGAGGTTCTTGTCCATCGCCTCGCCCGGATCGATCTTGTTCTTGATCCCGTCCAGACCGGCCATCAGCAGTGCGGCAAAGCACAGGTAGGGGTTCGCCGACGGATCGGGGAAACGGGCCTCGACGCGCTTGGCCTTGGGGCTTTCGGTCCACGGAATACGCACGCAGCCCGAGCGGTTGCGGGCCGAGTAGGCGCGCAGAACGGGCGCTTCGAACCCGGGGATCAGGCGCTTGTAGCTGTTGGTCGACGGGTTGGTGAAGGCGTTCAGCGTCTTGGCGTGCTTCAGGATGCCGCCGATGAAATACAGCGCCTCCTGGCTCAGGTCGGCATACTTGTCGCCGGCGAACAGCGGCTTGCCGTCCTTCCAGATCGACATGTTGCAGTGCATGCCGGTGCCGTTGTCGCCATAGATCGGCTTGGGCATGAACGTCGCGGTCTTGCCATAGGCCTGCGCCACGTTGTGCACCACATACTTGTATTTCTGGATCTCGTCGGCCTGCTTTGTCAGCGTGCCAAAGATCAGGCCCAGCTCGTGCTGGCAGCTTGCGACCTCGTGGTGGTGCTTGTCGACCTTCATGCCGATGCGCTTCATCGTCGACAGCATTTCCGACCGGATGTCCTGACCGTCATCGATCGGGTTCACCGGGAAATAGCCGCCCTTGACGCCGGGGCGATGGCCGGTGTTGCCCATCTCGTATTCGGTGTCGCTGTTCCATGATGCGTCAAGCGCATCAACTTCATACGATACCTTGTTGATCTTGTTCGAAAAACGTACGTCGTCGAACAGGAAAAACTCGGCCTCGGGGCCCCAGTAGGACACATCGCCGATGCCGGTGGACTTCAGATAGGCCTCGGCCTTTTCGGCGGTACCGCGCGGGTCGCGATCATAGGCTTCGCCGGTGTCGGGTTCGGCCACGGTGCAATGCAGGCACAGCGTCTTTTCGGCATAGAACGGATCGATATAGGCGCTTTCCAGGTCAGGCATCAGCTTCATGTCCGAGGCTTCGATCGACTTCCAGCCCGCGATGCTGGAACCGTCGAACATGAAGCCCTCTTCCAGGAAATCCTCATCGACCTGGTCCGACATCACCGTCACGTGCTGCAACTTGCCGCGCGGGTCGGTGAAGCGGATATCGACATACTCGATGTCCTCTTCCTTGATCATGGTCAGAACAGAGTTGCTCATACCGTTAAATCCCTTTCTGTCAGGTTATTGAACTGCCGCGTCTGTGCGCGACAGGTGGGTTACAGCGCGTCCGAACCGGATTCCCCGGTGCGGATGCGGATGGCTTGTTCGACGGGGCTGACAAAGATCTTGCCGTCGCCGATCTTGTCGGTCTTGGCGGCGTCGATGATCGCCTCGATCGCGGCATCGACCAGATCGTCGTCCAGCACCACCTCGATCTTTACCTTGGGCAGGAAGTCGACCACGTATTCGGCACCGCGGTACAATTCGGTATGGCCCTTCTGGCGGCCAAACCCCTTGACCTCAATCACGCTCAGGCCCTGAATGCCGGCATCCTGCAGCGCCTCTTTCACCTCGTCCAGTTTGAACGGTTTGATGATCGCTTCGATCTTTTTCATCGCGGCCTCCTCGCCCCTGCGTGTTGTCTGTGGTCAGATCATCTACGCTGGGGGGCCACAATCGGATATGACTATGTGTCGGGCCGGTACGCCGGCTGAGTGAGGCGAGTGATTAAAAAATGTGCAGCAAGGCGCGCAAATGAGCGACTTTGAATCGAAAGGGTCAAAACCATGGCCGAAACCCTGACCTCTGCCGACATGCGTGCCGTTGAACAGGCCGCAATCGAGTCGGGCCGCGTCACCGGGCTGGTGCTGATGGAACGGGCCGGGCAGGGCGTGGTGGACGCGATCATCGCGGAATGGCCGGACCTCGCAACCGGCACGCCGCATGCGGCCGTGCTGTGCGGACCGGGCAACAACGGCGGCGACGGATTCGTCGTGGCGCGGCTGCTGCGGCAGCGTGGCTGGCGGGTTGCGGTGTTTTTCCACGGCGATGCAAAAAAGCTTCCACCTGACGCCAGGGCGACTTATGAGCGTTGGCTGAAGCTGGGCACGGTCGCGCCGCTGGACCTGACCGGTCTGATGCAGGCCGCGGCAGCGGCCCGCGCCGATGGGGCGGAGACGTGGGTGGTGGTCGATGCCCTGTTCGGGATCGGTCAACGCGCGCCACTGGATGAATTGCTGACCCCGGTCAATGCCCTGATCGATGCGATCTTCAAGCAAAGCGCCGCCCCCGCACCGGTGTTCGTGGCGGTCGATATTCCCACGGGCCATGATGCCGACAGCGGTGCCGCCCTCGCGCGGCGGCCGTTGCCCGCCGATCTCATCGTGACTTTTCATGCCCTCAAACCGATCCATGCCATGCCGCACATGGCTGATGCGCGCTGTCAGGTCGTGGACATCGGCCTGTGACCAAGGAAAGCGCATCCATGCCCCGCGCCCCTCGGCAGATCACTGCCACGCCCGCCATGATCGATGCGCTGCGCAAATCGCCCGAGGCGCACAAGTTCGGCCATGGTCACGCGCTGATCCTGTCCGGCGGGGCAGGTCGCACCGGGGCGGCGCGGCTGTCGGCGCGCGGGGCGCTCCGGATCGGGGCGGGGCTGGTTACACTCGGCGTGCCCGGATCGGCGCAATTGGAGGTGGCGGCGCAGATTACAGCTGTCATGCTACGGCGTGTGGACGATGGCAACGCGCTGACCGCCTTGCTGGCCGACGCGCGGCTGAACGCGCTCTGCCTCGGGCCGGGGCTGGGTCTGGACGGTCGGGCGGTGGCGCTGCTGGCGGCGGCTCTGGGCCGGTCCGGCGACATCGAGGGCATCCCCCCACCCCCGACCCCTCGTGGGGTGGGGGCGGGGGTGGGGGGCGCGCCGCGCGCCGTGGTGCTGGATGCGGATGCCTTGACGATCCTGGCCGGGCATCCTGCGCTGTTCGCGGCCTTGCACGATCGCTGCGTGCTCACTCCTCATGCGGGCGAGTTCGCGCGGCTGTTTCCCGACATCGCCGAAAAGCTGAACGCCGCCACCAAGGATGCGCTTGCGTCCAGACTTGACGCCACCCGCGCCGCCGCCGCGCGGGCGGGCTCTATCGTTCTGCTCAAGGGTCCGGAAACGGTGATCGCGGCGCCCGATGGGCGGGCCGCGATCAACAGCGCAACCCAAGGTCTGGCGGCCCCATGGCTGGCGACTGCGGGGTCCGGCGATGTGCTGGCGGGCTTTGTCACCGGATTGCTGGCACGCGGCTTCAACCCGATGCAGGCGGCCGAAACCGGCGCATGGCTGCACACGGAATGCGCGCGCAGCTTCGGCCCCGGACTGATCGCCGAGGACATTCCCGAGGCGTTGCCAGAGGTCTTGCGCAGCCTTGGTCTTTGACCCTGTGCCGCGCGGCCATAATGGTCTGACAGCGTTGCAGATACAAAAAACAGCCCCGGAGCTAAAAACGCACCGGGGTTGCTATGAAGATGACTTGTCGGAAAGGATCAGGTCGCTTGGGCCAGTTCCTCGGCGGTGATGAAGCTGGTCACTTCGAGACCATCGGCATAGATCACCTGCGCATGGTCCAGCTCGATCTCGTAGACCGTGACCTGCATATCCTTGCGCAACTGCACGAATTCGCCATCCACCAGATCACGCGCCGGGATCAGCGCCTGTTTCTGGCCAGTCAGCGCCTCGGCGCGCCAATCGCGGATCAGCACGCGCTGATCTGCGGGCAGGATCACGTCGCGATCGGGGCGTGTATGGCCCAGCGAACCTGCCATTACGGCGACCATGTCGCATGTGATGGCTTTTCTCCGGATGTCACGGATAGTTGCCATGCCGGTGTCGCGGGTGATGATCCTGTCGCCATGCGCCAGCATTTCCACCGGCATTTCGCCTTCGAGCGTCATGACGATACTGCCAGCGACCAGACCGGTACGTGCATTCTCGCGTGCCAGACGTGTCATCACGTCCTCACGCCCAACCGTTTGCGGTTTCATGGGCTCAATCCTGCTTTGTTGCTGCCTCGTTTTTTCCATCACAATAAGGCAGAAATGTGCCGGTGTCGCGTCCTTTCTGGGCAACTGTCGGACCTTTTTCGCGACAATTTTTTCCTCTCGCATCGGGTTGCGCGGTTTGATAAGACGCAGCGGTGCGCAGGGTTTCCCATGAAAACAAGACTTCGCACAGGATGCGGGTGTGGCGAAATTGGTAGACGCACCAGATTTAGGTTCTGGCGCCGCAAGGCGTGGGGGTTCAAGTCCCTCCACCCGCACCAAACGGACGCAACTCACCTAACGGATGCTCCCGGATATTCTGTTCGCGCATTTGGCGGGTGCTTTTCTCTTGGGTTTCCTCTCCTTCGGCACCTTGGAACGCGAGGACGGCCTTGCCCGGACAGCGTCTCGGGGATCGGGCCTGGGCTTGATGGATCCGTGACCATCCGCAACCTGACCTTGTCTGGGTCACGACACAGGCACGCGGCTGCGGTTACCGTCATTGCCATGCGTTGCCCTGCGCGATCGGGTCAGGCGCCAATAACACGCCGGATCAGCAAATGCACCAGTCCGCGGGCTTCGAAGAGCTGTCAGCCAGCCGTGTCCGTCCGCGTCTGGCGTCTGAGACGCAGTTCAAGAATGGCGAGGTAAGGCAGGTAAAAGGCAAAGTACTGCACCTGGTCGAACGGGCCATCCAGATTTTCGGTACTCCACAGACCATCGGTCAGGATGAACCAGAGCGTGTAGTGCAGCCGATAGATCAGCGAACCCATCACCAGCACAAAGAGCCGTAGGGCCCACCTGCGATGTCCGTCGACCTCACCGGCGCGCGCCAGCCGAACGACCTGCAATGCCGCAACAAGCATAAGACCCCCATACAGCGCAAAGCCTGCGTCCATGCCCGGACCGGCCACGGTGCCGCGCAGTGCGATATAGGTCAGGCCGCCGACTGCGGTGATGATCGACCCGAAAACGACCACCCTGCCTGCCATGCGGTGCGCAAGCGGATACCGGCTGCGCAGCCGCCCGATCAGTTGCAGCGGAGCGAGCACCATGATCAGCGCGCCGAGGACCATGTGCGAAAAGACGGCCAGATTGGCAAACGCGCTGCCCGGCGTGTAGATATACGTCACCTGCGAAAGGTCGAGGCTGAGTCCGCGCATACCAAAACGTGCAGAATAGGTCGCAAAAGCAAGACCGGACAGGGCCAGCACGATCACGCCCAGAATCTTCGGGATCGATCTCCATCCTCGACTCCACAGCATGCAACCGGCCTCCGACACAGTCTTTGACACGTCTGGAAAATGCTACTCTAGTCCGCGGAGGCAATGATCTTTCCAACTCCGAAAGGAAAATATGTGATCGCTTTTTCCGCCACGCCCGCACTTGAGGACGCGGTTGAGTTCGCCTGTGCGTCCGAGACCGCATGGCCGCGCAGCATGTTCTATCCCGACGGCAGCTATGTCGGAAACGTGGAATGGAATGAGAGCGGACCCTGGACGGACATCCTTGGTCCAGTGGCAGAGCGCGGCGGCCCGGCGGGCGTTGTCCTGCACCATGGCGTGCGCGTGGCGGAATGGGGCGATGCGGATCGCCCGGACATGACATTCTCGATCGCCAAAAGCTATATTTCTGTGCTGGCGGGGCTGGCGGTGGCCGACGGGCTGATTTCCGATCTGGACGCGCCCGTTGGCGAGACGGTGCCGGGGCCGCATTTCAGTGACCCGCACAATGGCAGGATCAGCTGGCGTCACATGCTGCAGATGAACAGCGAATGGCGCGGCGAGATCTTCGGCAAGAACGATCAGGTCGATCATTTTCGGCAGATCGGTGCCGGTGCAGACAACAGCCGCAAGGGTCAGCGGCGTGAGGTCGGGGCTCCGGGCAGCTACTACGAATACAACGATGTGCGGGTGAACGCGCTTTCCTATGCCCTGATGTGCTGCTTTCGCCGCCCGCTTCCGGATGTGCTGCGCGACCGCATCATGCGCCCTGTCGGGGCGTCGGAAGACTGGACATGGGAGGGGTATTCGACCTCGTGGATCGAGCTTGACGGGACACGCATGCAATCCGTCCCCGGTGGCGGGCATTGGGGCGGCGGCATGGTCATCAGCGCGCAGGGGGCGGGTGGCAACTGCCTTTGGATCAGCCCGGATGACGGAATCGTCGCGGTGATGCGCTGGCTCAACCCGGCCGATCAGCCGAGGTTTCTGGAAAAACTCGTCGCCGCGCTTGGCTGCTAGTCGGGCCGGGCGCGCGACCTTGCCGGTTGTCTTGATCGCGCGGTGGGGCAGGCGGAATCGTGAACGCCTTTCAATGACTGATCGGGTGCCCGTCCGTGGAAAGTATGGCATGCTCTTCAGCATCGAGTGACCACACCTGCGTTCAGAAAGAGGCTGTCGTGTCTGCCCCGCTCCGTTTTCCACGCTTTGTCAGGATAATGCTCTGCCTCCTGCTGGTCGCGGCCGCACCCTTGGCGAGCGCCGACGCCAAGTCGCCTGTGGACCCGACGCAGAAAGGTGGATTGATGTGGAACCGGAGCGGTCTGCCCGCCGTGTTTCCCCTGCAGGTCAAGACCCCGCCGGGGCAGGATTATTTCCTGACCCTGATCGACGTGAAGACCGGCGATCCAGCCTTGGCCGCCTACATCAAGGGCGGCAAGTTCTTCAAGGTGCTCGTGCCGCCGGGTGTCTTCAGGTTGAGGTTCGCCACCGGGAATGTCTGGCAGGGCGAAGACGATCTGTTCGGGCCGGGCAGGAAAACGCAGCATTTCGAGCTTCGCGATCCCTTGACGTTCGAGATCCGAGGGATCGGCATCAAGGCCGGGCATGTCGTCAGCCTGTTGGGGCGCCAACCCGGAGAACTGGCGGAAATGACACGGAAGGACCAGCTGATCTGCCAGTCCCTCAGACTACGGATTTCCCCATCCATCCACTCGGCTTTTGATAGGCGGCAGACCCAGGCCGTTGATCATGGTCCGAGGCACGATCTGTCGAAGTCTGCGCATGCAGCGGGTCGGGATCGGGGGGCCTTCGTCGGGCCACGATACCTCGAAGACCATGACCTGCGGTTCACCAACCCGCGCTATGATTTGCAATCGCGCTACTGCGGATAAGGTGACCGTCTGGCTTGTCCCGCGGACGCATGGGGCCGTCCGGCTCGACTTGATCGCTCATCGCACCCTCAACCACCGAGCCGGAGTCCGTGGCACGGTGGTCGCAGGTGCCCGGATCGACACGCGCCCCGGCCCGTGCGATGACGCAGCCACGTGGCATGTCGCCTGGATGGAGCCGCGCGCGGTCTGATCCTGCGGCGAAAACGCTCTTTCCGTGAAGCTTCCATGCGTTACCTTGGCCGCAAAGGATGACCGATGCTACTCAGCCTCAGCGATGTGACGAAAACCTATCCCGAAGCCACCGCGCCGGTGTTGCGGGGGGTGTCGATGACCCTGCAGGCCGGCGAGATGCTGGCGCTGACGGGTGAATCCGGTTCAGGGAAAAGCACGTTGCTGCATCTGGTGGGCGGGCTGGATTCGGCTACCAGCGGCGTGGTGGCGATCGACGGCACCGACCTGACGCCACTGGACGATGCCGGGCGCGCGGCGCTGCGGCGCGGGACGCTTGGGGTGATCTTTCAGCAGTTCAACCTGATCCCGTCGCTGACGGTGGCGGGCAATATCGCGTTTCAGGCGCGGCTGGCCGGGTGCCATGATCCCGACCGCACAGAGCGTTTGGCCTCGCGCCTGGGTCTTGGGCCGCATCTTGACAAATATCCCGAGCAACTGTCGGGCGGTCAGCAGCAACGCGTCGCCATAGCGCGCACGCTGGCCCCGCAGCCCAGGCTGGTGCTGGCGGATGAACCCACCGGCAACCTGGACGAGGCGACGGCGGACACGGTGTTTGATCTGCTGTGCGAGCTGGTCTCTGAGACCGGCGCGGCCCTGATCCTTGTCACCCATTCGCAACGGCTGGCGGCGCGGATGCCCCGCCAGTTGCATCTTGCGTCCGGGCAGTTGACATGACGCAGGCCATTCTGGCCGCCCTGCTGGGGCATTGGCGGCGCAATCCCTTGCAACTGATCACCCTGCTGGCGGGCCTCGCCCTTGGCACGGCCTTGTGGTCCGGCGTGCAGGCGATCAATGCCGAGGCCCGGGCCAGCTATGACGCGGCCGCCGCCACGCTGGGCGAGGGGCGGTTTGCGCAGATCACGGCGCGCGGGGGCGGGCCGGTCGCGCAGGAAACCTATGTCGCGCTTCGGCGCGCAGGCTGGAACGTGTCGCCCGTGATCGACGGAGACCTGGACTCGGTGCGGCTGGTGGGGCTCGACCCGCTGACAGCACCAGGCGACATCGGGCCGGTTTCGGTCGAGGGCGGGGCGGATCTGGGCGCGTTCCTGTCAGGGGCCGGGCAGATATTCGCGCGGGCGGACACGCTGGCGCGGCTGCCTGATACGGGTGCCCAAGGCGTGGCGTCGCCCGACGTGGCCCCCAACACGGCGATCACCGACATTGGCCTGGCGCAGCGCCTGCTGGGCCGGCAGGGCCAGATCGACCGCCTGCTGGTGGCCCCCGAACAGCCGCTCACCCGCCGTCCCTTGGCCGAGATCGCCCCCGATCTGGTGCAGACGGCACCGCAGGGCGACACCGATGTGGCCCGGCTGACCGACAGTTTCCACCTGAACCTGACCGCCTTTGGCCTGCTGTCCTTTGCGGTGGGGCTGTTCATCGTGCACGGCGCGATTGGCCTCGCGTTCGAGCAGCGCAGGCCGATGGTGCGCACCCTGCGGGCGCTGGGGGCACCGCTCGGGCGGCTGAT
Source organism: Lacimonas salitolerans (assembly GCF_042677865.1). Taxonomy (NCBI): domain Bacteria; kingdom Pseudomonadati; phylum Pseudomonadota; class Alphaproteobacteria; order Rhodobacterales; family Paracoccaceae; genus Lacimonas; species Lacimonas salitolerans. Next base: position 77,021 of record NZ_JBHUDD010000050.1, read on the forward strand.
CACGCTGATCGCGATCGAGCTTGCGGCGCTGGCCTTTGTGGCCGGGGCCATCGGCGTGGCGCTGGGGTATGTGGTGGCGGCGGCGCTGTTGCCCGACGTGGCGGCCACCTTGCGCGGGCTTTATGGCGCGGATGTCTCGGGTCAGTTGACGCTCCGGCCGGTCTGGTGGCTGTCGGGGCTGGCGATCGCCATGGTGGGCACAGCCGTTGCCGCCAGCGGGGCGCTGTGGTCGCTGGCGCGGATGCCGCTGCTGGCGGGTGCGCAGCCCCGCGCCTGGGCGATGGCCCGGCAGGGCCCTGCGCAGGGGGTGGCGTCGCTGGCGCTGCTGTCCGTCGCGGGCGTACTGGCGATCTGGGGGCAGGGGTTACTGGCGGGTTTCGTCATGCTGGGCGGGCTGCTGATCGGCGTGGTGCTGGCCCTGCCGCCGCTGCTCGGGCTGGTGCTGCGCGCGGGTCAGGCCAGCGCCCGTGGGCCCGTGACACAGTGGTTCTGGGCCGACACACGCCAGCAGGTGCCCGGGCTGTCGCTGGCGCTGATGGCGCTGCTGCTGGCGATGGCGGCCAATGTCGGCGTGTCGACGATGGTGTCATCCTTCCGGCTGACCTTTACCGGATTTCTGGATCAGCGGCTGGCGTCCGAGCTGTATGTCTCGGCCACCGACGCGGCGCAGGCAGAGCAGATCACCGAGGCTGCGACGGGCCTCACATCCGGTATCCTGCCGATCCTGTCGGTCGATGCGCAGGTGGCGGGTATGCCCACGCAGATTTTCGGCGCGCGCGATCATGCCACCTATCGCGACAACTGGCTGTTTCTGCGCTCTGCACCCGAGGCGTGGGACACGCTGGCGCAGGGCGAGGGCGTGCTGATCAACGAGCAGCTCTACCGCCGCGCAGATCTGGATCTGGGTACGATGGTGGCCATTGCCCCCGGGCTAGAGCTGCCGGTGCTGGGCATCTACGGCGATTATGGCAACCCGGTCGGGCAGGTCATCATGACCGAGGCGCTGTTTCGCCAGCAGTTCCCGCAGGTCACGGCCCTGCGGTTCGGTCTGCGGGTCGATCCCGCGCAGGCCGATACCCTGCGCGGCGTGTTGCGCGATCAGGCCGGTGTCCCCGAGGCGGCGATGGTTGATCAGGCCGCGCTCAAGGCGCTGTCGCTGTCGGTGTTCGAGAGGACCTTTACCGTCACCACCGCGCTGAACATCCTGACGCTGGCGGTTGCGGGCTTTGCCATGCTGATGAGCCTGCTGACGCTTGCCGCGATGCGCCTGCCGCAACTGGCCCCGGTCTGGGCGCTGGGTCTGACCCGGCGCAGGCTGGCGGGGCTGGACCTGCTGCGCGCGCTGGTGCTGGCCGCGCTGACCGCCGCGCTGGCCCTGCCGCTGGGGCTGGCGCTGGCCTGGGCCCTGCTGGCCGTGGTCAATGTCGAGGCATTCGGCTGGCGCTTGCCGATGTACCTGTTTCCGCTGGATTACCTGCGGCTCGCGGGCTTTGCCCTGCTGGCTGCCGCACTGGCCGCGCTGTGGCCCGCATGGCGGCTGTCGCGGATGCCGCCGGTGCACTTGTTGGGGGTGTTTCGCAATGAACGTTAGGATCGTCCTTTTGCTACTGTGGCTGCCAGTGCAGGCCGCCGCGCAGGGCTTTGCCGGGCTGGGAACCGAGACCGGGGATTTTGCAAGGCCCGATCCCGAAACCGTGCTGCAGTTTCCGGCAGATCACGGCGCGCATCCAGAGTTTCGCATCGAATGGTGGTATCTGACCGCCAACATGACCGGCCCGGATGGCACGGCCTATGGCCTGCAATGGACGCTGTTCCGCTCGGCGCTCGCGCCGCGCGACGGGCAGGGCTGGGACACACCGCAACTGTGGATGGGCCATGCCGCCGTCACCACGCCCGATGCGCATTTCGTGGCGGAACGGCTGGCGCGCGGCGGGATCGGGCAGGCGGGCGTGCGGGCCGATCCTTTTGCCGCGTGGATCGACGACTGGGCGATGGAGGGACCAGGCTTCGACGATCTGCGCCTCACCGCCTCGGGGGCAGAGTTCGCCTATGACGTGGGCCTGTCCGCGACCGGGCCGTTGGTGTTTCACGGGCAGCAGGGCTATTCGGTGAAATCCGCCGCCGGGCAGGCCAGCCACTACTATTCGCAACCGTTCTACGATCTGTCCGGCACCCTGACCCTGCCGCATGGCGACATCCCCGTCACCGGCCATGCCTGGCTCGACCGGGAATGGTCGTCGCAACCGCTGGCGGCGGATCAGACCGGGTGGGACTGGTTCTCGCTGTCCTTTGACAGCGGTGACAAGCTGATGGGCTTCGTGCTGCGCGGGGATAGCGATTTCACGGCAGGCACATGGATCGCGGCCGATGGCGCCACGACGGCGCTGCCGGATGGCGCGTTCACGGCAGCCCCCCTGTCGCGCCACCGCGTTGCCGGGCGCGACGTGCCGACCGAATGGCAGGTGCGCCTGCCCGACCGGGGTGTGGATGTGACGGTGACGGCGCTGAACCCCGATGCGTGGATGGCGACATCCGTGCCCTATTGGGAAGGGCCGGTCACCGTGTCGGGCAGCCATGGCGGCGTGGGATATCTGGAGATGACGGGCTATGGCGACTGATCCGCACCCATGGGCCGCCGATCTGGCCAGCCTGCAGGAACAGGTCTGGGCGCGGCTGCTGCGCGGGGTGGGCGACCGCCACGCGCCCGCGCGCCATCCCACGCTTGCCACGGTGTCGCCGGGTGGCTGGCCGCAGGCGCGCACGGTGGTGCTGCGCGCGGTGGATGTGGCGGCGGGCACGTTCGACATCCACACCGATCTGCGCTCGGCCAAGGTGGCCGAGCTGCGCGCCACCCCGCGCGCGGCGCTGCATGTCTGGGACAAGGCCACGCATCTGCAGACCCGCGCCAAGGCGGTGGTGGAGATCCTGACCGGCGCGGCGGTCGCCGACCTCTGGGCGCGGGTGCCGGATGCGGCGCGGCAAGCCTATGGCTCGCAGCCCGCGCCCGGTGTGCCGCTCGCAGATGCGCTGGCCTATGAAAAGCGCCCCAGTGCTGCATCTTTTGCCGTGCTGCGCTGCACGGTGCAGGCGTTGGATGTTGTCCATCTGGGCCTTCAGCACCGGCGTGCGCGGTTCGACCGCACCGATGGCTGGGCGGGTCAGTGGCTTGCGCCCTGACCCAAGGCCGCGGACCTTGGACACTTTGCACAGACAGCGCGACGTTGCCTTGTCCGCATGTTGCGCTAAGCCCTTGAGTTCCGGAAACAAACGCAAAGGCAATCCCGATGTCACAGCTTTCTGCCGCAGCCTTCGCCGTGCCCGGCGATCTGTCCGCACCGACCGGCGGATATGGCTATGACCGCAACCTGTTGCAGGCGCTTCGCGCAACCGGGCGCGACGTCACCCATCTGGCGCTGCCCGACGGGTTTCCCTTTCCCGATGCGCAGGCCATGGCCCGGGCGATCGACCTGCTGACCGCGGTCCCGCGCGATCGGGTGCTGATCGTGGACGGTCTGGCCTTTGGCGCGCTGGAGACCGCCGCCCTTGACCGGCTGCGCGCGCCATTGGTGGCGCTGGTGCACCACCCGCTGGCCCATGAAAGCGGGCTGCCAGAGTCCACGCGCAACCGCCTGCATGCGCTGGAGCGTGACAACCTGAACCGGGTGGCGCATGTTCTGGTGCCCAGCCCGCATATCGCACAGGTGCTGGTCGCGGATTACGGCGTTGCACCCGACCGCCTGACGGTGATCCGCCCGGGCAAGCCGGCAACGGCGGGCACACCGGACACTGCGCCACCCAAGGCTGCGCCGCCGCTGATCCTGTCGGTCGGTATCTTGCATCCGCGCAAGGGCCATGACGTGCTGATCGCCGCCTTGGCGCGGCTGGCCGATCTGGATTGGCAGGCCATCATCGTCGGCAGCCCGTGGGAGCCGGGCCATGAGGCAAGGCTGGCGCAGCAGATCGAGGCCAGCGGCCTGACCGGGCGGGTGGACCTCGCAGGCCGGGTCGATCAGCCCACGCTGGACCGGCTCTACGCTCAGGCGCATGTCTTTGCGCTGGCCACGCGCTACGAAGGTTACGGCATCGTGTTTGACGAGGCGCTGATCCACGGTCTGCCGATCGTGTCCACCACGGCGGGTGCAGTGCCCGGAACGGTGCCGCGCGCGGCAGGCACATTGGTGCCGCCCGACGACGCCGCGGCCTTTGCCGACGGCCTGCGCGCGCTGCTGCTCGATCCGCAGGCCCACGCGCGGCAATCGCGCGCCGCCACGCAGGCGGGGGTGGCCCTGCCGGGTTGGAACGACGCGGCGGCACAGGTCGGTGCCATCCTTGACCGGATCGCACAGGCATGAGCGCCGATGATCTGGATCTGGCGGTGACCCTTGCGCAAGAGGCGGGCGAGATCCTGCTGCGCCACTGGCACGACCGCGCGCGCCTGACCGTCACGCACAAGCGCGCGGGCGATTTCGTGTCCGAGGTCGATCTGGCCGCCGAGCGGCACCTGCGGAACGGTCTGCTCGGTGCCCGGCCCGGCGATGGCTGGCTGGGCGAGGAGACCGGCGGCGAAGGTCAATCCGACCGGCGCTGGATCGTCGATCCGCTGGACGGCACCACGAATTTCCTGCGCGGCATTCCCCAGTGGGCGGTGTCGGTCGCGTTGCAGGATCACGACAGACTGACCGTCGGTGTGGTGCACGATCCGTTGCGCGGCGAAACCTTTGCCGCCCGCATCGGGGGGCCTGCCACGCTGGACGGGGCGCGGGTTTCGCCCGCCACGACCGCAACGCTGGAACCGGCGCTGTTCGGCACGGGCATCCCCTTCGGCACCTTGGCACATATCGACGATCACGCCGCAGATATCGCGCGGTTGATGCCGCTATGTGCCGGGGTGCGGCGGATGGGGGCGGCGGCGCTGGATCTGGCCTGGGTGGCGGCCGGCCGGTACGATGGCTTCTGGGAGCGGCGCCTGCAAGCTTGGGACATCGCCGCAGGTCTGGTGATCCTGCGCGCCGCCGGTGCCCGCGTCGAAGGCTGGCACAGCAGCGAAAGCCCCGAGGACACCGGCACCGTGATCACCGCCACACCGGGCGTGTTCGACGCCTTTGCCGCTTGCCTTCGCCAAGGTTAACCGCCGCGCGGGTCAGATTGCAGACGGGCAAACAGATCGCCGGACCCTGCATCGCGGGGCAGGCTGTCCAGCCAGGCGGCGGTTGTTGCCCCATCGCGCCAGTCGGGCCACACAAATCCGCCCGTCTCGCCCTGAACCGGGTTGAACCGGTAGTCCCCGAGATCCGCCAGCCGGTCGATCACCGCATGGGTCAGATGTTTGAACCCCGGCAGGAACTCGACCGACAACATCGCCACCGGCTGCGACAGCCCGGCCAGCACGTCGATCTCGAACCCCTCGACATCGATCTTGATGTAGTCGGGTGTGCCGAACCGCGCGATCAACCCGTCCAGCGTGACCATGCGCACCCGCTGCGTGCGGTCCCATTTCACATGATCGAATCCCGGCGCGCGCGCGGCACCCTGCACGAAATCGAGGCGCAGCGAGGACACGGTGGGATGGCGCGAGGACACCGCCATGTCGGCCTCGGTCTCGGTGCGGCCCGCTGCCGCCTCGATCAGGGTGATGTCACGCGGCAGGGTCCGGCGCAGAAAGCCCGCGAACGGCTGCTGCGGTTCCAGTGCCACCACCCGCGCCCCGGCGGCCCGCATGGCCCGCGCCCGCGTTCCGACATGGGCGCCGACGTCGAACACCAGCGCCTGCGGCTCCAGCAGATCACGATAGAACCGCCGCCAGGCGCGTATGGTGCCGGGATTGTGGTAGATCACAAGAGACCTGACAAATCCCAACAAACGGTCCATGCTGCAATCCTTTCGCCCCTCTGCGCAGGCACATAGCCCGCGACGATGGCTGTCCAGCCGCGTGACCTGTCTGATCGGCACAAATTCGTCAGCAGACTTGCCAATGGCGCAGCGACCCTACGTTTGGGAGATCGAATTGTGAAAGGAAACCCTACGCTTGCCCTGTCCCAGCACCGCCAGGCCAGTCCCATACACCAAACGCAGTGACACTCTGCCACCCGCGCCCGCTCGCCGGGCCAGCCAGTGCAGGCGCATCCTGCCATGACGGCGCAGGCGCTTTGGTGCACCGGGCCGGGCCGGGCAGAGCTGCGCGCGGCGCAAACCGGCAGCGGCGTTGCGGTGCAGACGCTGTTCACCGGCATCAGCCGGGGCACAGAGCGGCTGGTATTAGAAGGCCGCGTGCCTGTCACCGAACACGACAGGATGCGCGCCCCGGCGCAGGAGGGCGCGTTCCCGTTCCCGGTGAAATACGGCTACTGCGCGGTTGGTCGCGTGACCGAGGGGGAATTGGCTGGGCAGGACGTGTTCGCCCTGCACCCGCACCAGACATGGTTTCGCATGCCTCAGGCGATGTTGACCCCGCTGCCGGGCGGCCTGCCGCCGGAACGCGCGGTGCTGGGTGCCAACATGGAAACCGCCCTGAACGTTCTGTGGGACAGCGGGGCCGGGGCGGGCGACCGGATCGCCGTGATCGGTGCGGGCGTGATCGGCGCGCTGGTGGGATACCTTGCAGCCCGGCTGCCGGGGGCCGAGGTGACGCTGATCGACGTCAACCCCGACCGTGCGGCGCTGGCGCAGACGCTTGGTTGCGGGTTTGCCGCGCCAGACACCGCGCCATCCGACTGCGATATCGTGATCCATGCCACCGCCACTGCGCAGGGGCTGGCGCTGGCGCTGGACTGCGCCGGGCAGAACGCTACTGTTGTCGAGGCAAGCTGGCATGGCGCAGGCGACACGCCCGTGCCTCTGGGCGGGGCGTTTCACGCCCGGCGGTTGCGCCTGATCAGTTCGCAGGTCGGCCATCTGCCGCCCGACCGCACCCCGCGCTGGACCCATGCCCGGCGCATGGCCAAGGCGCTGGAACTGCTGTGCGACCCGGTTCTGGAGGCGCTGATCTCGGGGCAGACAGCGTTCGACGATCTGCCCGCGCAGTATGCCGGAATCCTGTCCGACCCGGGAACGCTTTGCCACCGCGTCAGTTACACTCAAGCTTAAGGAGAGCCGATGTTCGCCGTCGAAGTCCGAGATCACATCATGATCAGCCATTCGCTGCCCGATCCCGTTTTCGGGCCCGCCCAGGGCATGCACGGGGCGACCTTTACCGTGGATGCCGCGTTTTTCACCGAGGATATCGACGATCACGGGCTGGTCGTGGATATCGGGCTGGCGACCGAGGCGCTGACCGAGGTGCTGGCCCCGCTGCGCTACAAGAATCTGGACGAGGTGCCGGAATTCGCGGGCAAGTTCACGACCACGGAATTCCTGTGCCGTCATATCTTTGACCGGATGGCGGGCTTGGTTGGTGACGGTAGGCTGCACGATGGCGGGCGCGTGCGCAAGCTGCGCATCCTGCTGCATGAAAGCCATATCGCCCGTGCATGGTACGAAGGCGAGGTCTGAGATGGGGTTCACCGCCGATTGGCTGGCCCTGCGCGAACCCGCCGACCACGCGGCGCGCGATGCCGGGTTGTTGCAGCGCGCCGCGCAGGCGGCAGGGCCTGAACCGGTCGTGCTGGATCTTGGCTGCGGCACCGGATCGACCGTGCGCGCGCTGGCGCCGCACCTGCCCGACGGGGCGCGCTGGCGGCTGGTGGACAACGATGCGGATCTGCTGGATCAGGCTGCCGCCGGGCCGGGCGATCATGCGCAGGTGTATTGCTGCGACCTGGCCGAGCTGGACAAGCTGCCGCTGGACGGTGTGACGCTGGTGACCGCCTCGGCGCTGCTGGACCTGATGCCGGTGTCATGGGTGTATATGCTGGCGTCGCGGCTGACCGTGCCGTTCTATGCCGCGCTGTCCTATGACGGGCAGATGGGCTGGACCCCGGACGACCCGCAGGATGCTGCGGTGACCCAAGCCTTCAACCGCCATCAGCTTGGCGACAAGGGGCTTGGCCCGGCGCTGGGGCCACGGTCGGTCGAAACCAGTGCCCAGGTGTTCACGCAGGCCGGGTTCGACGTGGCGCAGGCCGACAGCCCGTGGGTGCTGGGGCCGGATCAGGCCCGGCTTCAGGCGATGCTGACGCAGGGCATTGCAGACGCGGCGGCCGAGGCCGGGGCGACAGACGCGGCAGACTGGGGCGCACGGCGCGCGGCCATGACGGCAGCAACGACATGCCGGATCGGGCACGGCGACATCTTTGCCCGGCCGCGCAGGTCAGAGACGGAGGGCACGCATGCACATGATTGACGTCAACCCGACGGTCTGGGACCGGCTGCTGGCGGTGCGGCAGGGGCGCTCATGCACCTGCTGCGGGCGCTGGAGCGCGGATGAGACGGGCGCGCTGGACCTCTATGGCCCGCTGGCGCGGCGCGATCTGGGCCCGATGGTCGTGGCGCAGATCGGCCAGTCGCTGGATGGCCGGATCGCCACCGTGACGGGCGATGCGCGCGATGTGTCCGGGCCTGACGGGCTGGCACATCTGCACCGCATGCGGGCGCTGGTGGATGGTGTCGTGATCGGCGTGCGCACCGCGCTGCATGACACGCCGCGCCTGACCGTGCGCCTGTGCGAGGGGCCGAACCCGGCGCGGATCGTGATCGACCCGCGCGGGCGGTTGCCTGACGACGCACCGCTGCTGGCACGGGACGGCACCCGGCGGATCATCGTGCAGGCGGTGGATCGCCCGCGCCCCGACGGGGTCGAGGTCATCCGTCTGAGCGACCGCGACGGCATGCTGGACCCGGCCGGGATCCTGACCGCATTGCATGCCACCGGCCTGTCCAGCTTGATGATCGAAGGCGGCGGGATCACGATTTCACGGTTTCTCGAGGCCGGGCTGCTGACCCGTCTGCAGGTCGCCATAGCACCTTTGCTGATCGGTGGCGGGCCACAGGGCCTGACCATGCCATCCCCGACCGAAAAGCTGTCAGAGGCGATCCGGCCCGAAACGCGGGCGTTCTCGCTGGGGTCTGACGTGGTGTTCGATTGCGCGCTCAATGCCGATGCGCTGGCCGCAAGAGAGCCGCTGCATGCCAGGCCCGCGCGTGCGGTGCGTTCGTGACCCGCGCGTGCGGATCAGGGCACCCCGACCGGCCCGCGCCTCTGGACCAGCAGGACCGCGCTGCCGGGCAGGGCCGCGACCAGCATCATCAACCCGAAGGCCACGCTGGTGGCCAGACCGCCGCTTGCGGTTGATCCGGCCAGCGGAAACAACACCGCGGCTGCGCCCTCGCGCAGGCCCCAGCCGCTGATCGTCAGCGGCACCAGCATCGTCAGCAGGATCAGCGGCACAAAGGCCGCCACCGCGACTGGCGACAGGCCATGCCCGACCGCCTGCGCGCAAAAGGCAAAGGCGGCGAGGTTGCACAGCGTGGTGCCAAGGCTCAGCCCGATCTGCGGCCCGATCACGCCACGCGCCACCAGCGAAACCCGCGCGGCGTGCACGAACCCCGCCACAGCCTGCCCGAGGTGGCCGGGCATCCGGGTCAGCAGAAACACAGCCCCCGGCAGGCACAGCCCGGCCAGGGCGAACAGCGCGACCGGGCCGATCAGCCACGCGGGCCAGTCCACGCCGCCCGGCCGCGCAAGGGTGACGGCAAAGGTCGTGACCGTGACCGCGAACAGCCCCGCCTGACCGGCCAGACGCTCCAGCACCACTGCCTGTGACGCCGCCAGCAACCCGGCCCCCCCGCGTGAGCGGACCGCGCGGCCCGCATCACCGATCACGCCCCCCGGCAGCGACAGGTTCACCGCCTGCGACAGGTAATACTCACGTAGTGCGTCGCGCCGGGACAGGGCAATGCCAAGCTGCGCCGCCGTCAGCCGCCAGCGCAGCGCCGAAAGCACGGTCTGCGTGGTCAGCGCGGTCACCGCCGCGCCCAGCCACAAGGGATCGGCAGATGCCAGGGCGCGCGCGGCGTCCTGTCCTCCGGCAAGCTGCCACAGGGCGGCCATCAGGGCGATGGCCAGGGCGATCTGCCCGGCGCGAACAACACCCGAGGACACTCGCATCACCCATCCGCCTCGGATGGTGTCAGGCCTGAGGAAAACAGTTCGATCACCAGGTCGCGCATCCGGTCCATGCCCAGAACCGGCATGTCGCTGTCCGGGATCAGCCCCGGCGTCCATCCCAGTTGCAACACCGGCGCGACAAGGTCGGGCGGGCCGATGACATGCACCGGCACCTGCGCGCGCTCGTCCAGGGACACGAAATCGGCGGCCTGATGATCACCCAGCACGATCATAAGCGGCGGGTCGCCGGCATGCAGCGCGGCATAGGCGAGCACGGTGGACAGCGCGTAATCTATGGCACTGCGATACTGCGCGCGCACGCGGTCGCGGTCGCGCCAGACCTCTTCGGGCGGGTCTCCTGCGGCGGCCATGTCGTTGAAGATGCGCCCGTCGCCAATGCTGCCCCAATCCACCAGGTCGGGCACGGGCACCCAGGGCGCGTGGGACGAGCCCAGCGCCATCTGCGCAAACACCGGGGTGTCGGTGGCGTCGCGCAACAGCCGGTCCATCGCGGCAAAGGTGAACTGATCGGGCATCGTCACCCAGTTGAAGGCCGCGCCCCGATAGTCCAGATCGCGCGCGGCAAGGATCGTGTCGAAGCCCATCACGTCGGATTCCGGCCAGTCCAGCGTGATCTGCGGCATGACCGCAGCGGTGTGAAACCCGGATCGCGCCGCGATGTGAAACAGCGTGTCGCGCCCTGACGCCAGCATCGCGCCATAGCGTGTCTGATCGCTGACCCACAGCCCGTTGGCAAAGGTCGCATGCGACAGCCAGCTTTGTCCGCCCCGCGTCGGCGCACTCAACAGCCCCGACGCCATCGACAGACCCAGCGCGTCCAGTCGCGCCGTCTCGCGCGCCAGCGTGGCACGGTGTTGCTGCGCATAGAACGGTGTGTCCAGGCTGGTCCGGCCATAGCTTTCTACGAACACGATCAGCACATCGCGGTCGATCCGGTCCAGCAGGCCCGACCTGTCGGCATAGGGATCCTGCGTCGCTGCCGCGCGAAACACCCGCAGATCGCGCAGCGTGGCACGCAACATTCCGATCCGCTCGACCCCGACCCGCGCGGTAAAGGCCGCACCGGGCGGCGTTGCAGGCAGCGACCAGCGCCCTATCGTGTGACCGATCTCGGCCACGGCCAGCGCGCCCAGCGCGAGGGCTCCGGCGCCTGCCACCCGCGCAATGCCGCGCGGTGGGTGCACGGCGGCCCAGACTCCGGTGGCCCACCACAGGGCTGCGGCAATCGCCACGGTTGCCAGCAGGGCACCGATGGCGGCAAGCGTGGCAGGCACGGTGCCGATGGCTCCGGACAGCAGACGCAGACCTGCATCGATCAGAACCATGTCTGCCACCGGGTTGAACCCGCGCGCCAGTGCGGTGAACATTGCGAAATCGGCCGTCTTGAGGGCACAAAGTATCGTCAGGCTGATGGTTGTCACCAGCCGCAGGGCGGTGGCGACACGGCCCCCGGCCGCAACAAGCGCCAGCAGGATCACCGGCAGTTCCAGCGCGAACAGCAGGGGCGCCTGCCACGTCAGGGCGGCGGGATGATTGGGCTGCACCAGCACAAGATGCAGAACAAGCGCCGCCAGCACCAGCTGCGGCGCGCGTCCGGGGACAAGAGCGGTCAACGCCGCCTCTGCCAAAGCCAGAGGATATCGCGCCCGAAGGACCCTGTCAGCGCCAAGGCGGCGACCAGGATCGCACACTCGGCCACTGTCGGCGGCAGGATCGCCGGTTGCACACCGACCAGCGCGCCGATCTGGATCACGCAGGCAAGCTTGCGCCCGAAGCGGTCGGGCAGGGGGCGCGTCATCCACGGCAGGATCAGCCCGGCCAGACCAAAGCCATAGCGCGGCAGACCGAGCAACAGGACCAGCGGGCCGACGGTGCCCGCCGCAAAGGCGTTGCAGGCAAGGATCAGACCCAGCGCCGCGTCCACTTCCATGTCGAACCGCGCGCCGAATGCGGATGTCAGACGCTGCCGCCGGGCAAACCAGCCGTCCACGGCGTCAAGGCTCAACGCCGCCGCGGCAAGCCAGAAGATCGACCACTGCGCGCTGCCACCGGCCAGCACCGGCACGATCAGCGCCGCCGCCAGCACAAGCCGCACCAGCGTGACCATGTTGCAAAGCCCAAGCGCCCCATGCGGATAGCTGCGCCGCATGAAGGCACCTGCCACCAGTGTCGCACCCAGATACAGCCCGGTCGCAAGGGCCACGTGCAAAGGTTCGCCCTGCAACAGCCCCGCCGACAGCGCGACCACCCCGCCTGCGCCCAGCAGCGCCGTCGCCCCGAAACGCGCCATCGGCCCCGCCGGATGGCGGAGTGCAAGGCGGCGTGGCCTGTGAGGGCTGTGTTGATCAATGACTGACATCGGACTTAGCTTAGTGCGAAGGGGCGCAGGTCAAGCCCGGGCCGTATCGCTTGAACCGGCGGTGACCAAGGCTAAATCTGCATCTCATGAAGGATCAACAGCAAACCATTTCCTATTCCGTTGCGGCCAAAGTCCTGCACTGGTTGATGGCTGCCCTGATCCTGAGCATGATCCCCGCAGGCTTCCTGATGATCCAGCCGGACCTGAACAAGCCTTTGCAGAACGCGCTTTTCATCTTTCACAAGAACGTGGGCGTGGTGTTGCTGCTGCTGATCGTGCTGCGACTCCTTGTCCGCTGGCGCAATCCGCCGCCCGCTTTGCCCGACCACGTTCCGGCCTGGCAGGCGCGCATCGCCCATGCCAGCCACGCGGCGTTGTATGCGCTGATGATCGCGATGCCGGTGGCCGGGTACCTGCGCGTCCGGGCAGGCGGCTTCCCGATCGAGATGCTGGATGCGCTGGGACTGCCGACCCTTGTGCCCCGGTCCGACGCGCTGGCCGAAATTGCAAAGACCACGCACTATTACGGCGCCTACGCGATCGCGGCATTGGTGTTTGCGCATGTTCTTGCCGGTTTCTACCATGGTTTGGTGCTGCGCGATGGCGTGTTTTCGCGCATTTGGCCGCCGGTTGCCCGTTGGCGTCGCTAGGCTCTTGCCGCGCTGCGGCGAAACCATAGCTATCGGGTTCATCGGAAAACCCGTTTCCGAACAATAGCAAAGCAAGGAGCTGGCGCAGCGCCATGTCACTCGCAGAGAATTTTCGCGCGGCCGGGGTCGCAGTCGCCCGCCAGGTCGATGCCCCCGGACCAAGGGCCGTGTTCGTCGGCCTGACGTTGGTGCTGACGGCGCTCATAACGGCGGCCTTTGCAGGGTCGGTGGTGCATTGGACACTGGCTGCGCTGATGGCCGTGCCGCTGGTCGTGGTGAACGCGGCGTGGGTTTCGGGCGGTGCGGCAACGGCGCTTGTCGGTCTGGGCCAGGGGGCGCAGCCGCTTGGGTCTGTCACGCCACCAAGGGGCTGGGTGCCATCAGGGCGCACCGCCATCCTTGTGACCCTGTGCAAGGAAGATCCCGAGCCGGTGGCGCACTATCTGCGCGATCTGCACAAGGCTCTGACCAGCCTCGGGCTGGACGATCGCACCGTGATCTTTGCGCTGTCCGACACTTGGGGGGACACGGCTGTCGCACGCGAAGAGGGCGCGCTGCGCGATCTCGTGGACGCCGGAAGGGTGCAGTACCGGCGGCGCGACGCGAACACGGGGCGCAAGCCCGGCAACATCGCAGACTGGCTGGACCGGCATGGCGACAGCTTTGACTACATGATGACCCTTGATGCCGACAGCCGGATGTCGGCAAATCGGATCCGCCGCATGATCCGCCAGATCGAAACGCGCCCGCGCACAGGTCTGATCCAGGCCGGAATGGGGCTGGTGCCGGGGCAAAGCCGGTTTGGCAGGCATCAGCGGACCGCGGTGCGCCTGATGTCGTCCAATTTCGGTCGCGGGATGGCGGCCTGGGCCGGGCGCAGTGGCAATTACTGGGGCCACAATGCGATCATGCGGATCGCGGCCTTTCGCGAGGCCGCCGTGCTGCCCCGGCTTGCGGGGCGTCCGCCCTTTGGCGGCCCGCTGCTGAGCCATGATTTCATCGAGGCCGCTTGGATACGCAGGGCCGGTTGGGCGGTCGAACTGGACCCCGACCTTGCCGGCAGCGCCGAGGACGCGCCCCAGACGCTGGAGGCGTTCCACAAGCGCGACCGCCGCTGGTGTCAGGGCAACCTGCAACATCTGTTCGTGCTGGCCACGCCCGGCCTGCACCCGATCAGCCGATTTCACCTGATCAGCGGGGTTGTCAGCTATCTTGCCGCGCCGATCTGGCTGCTTCTCGTGATCTTGATCGCCGTCGGCAGCATTCCGGTGACGGGCGCGCTGCCGTTCGTGCTGATTGCCGCCGTCCTTCTGGTGCCAAAGGTCTGCGCGCTGGCCGAACGTCTGCCACGGAACCGGACCTTGCGGCGCAGGCTGGTGACGCTTCGGGCGTGGATTGGCGAGCTTGCGGTTTCGACCGTGGTCGCGCCGTTGATGATGGTGCGGCAGACAGGATCGGTGCTGTCCTTGCTGGCCGGTCGGGATTGCGGCTGGAAATCGGCGAACCCGCCCCGCTGGACCCCGCCGCGCGGCGTGCCCGAGGCCTTGGCCGGGGTGGCGATCCTGATGCTGAGCAGCGTCTACGGCGGGGGCGCAACGCTGTGGCTGGCACCGCTGATCGCGCCATTGCTGGTTGCTCCGGTCCTTGTGCGCGCGCTTGACGCGCAACCGGCATGAGGCGGCGGGCCTTCCTTGCGGGTGCCACGGCGCTGGCGAGCGCGCCGGTGCTGGTGTCCGCAGCCGATCCTGTGGACGCGCCGGACGATCTGCTGGAACTGGCGCGCGATCTGGCGCAACGCCCCTATCAGCCGAACGCCGCGCCCTTGCCCGTGCCTTTTGCCGGGCTGGATTATGACGCCTATCGCGGCATCCGCCCGATTTCGGGGCAGGCGGCGGACCTGCCCGTGGGGCAGGGGTATCAGGCCGATCTGCTGGCGCCGGGCCTGTTTTTCAACGACCCTGTGCGGATCGAGCTTGCCGATGAAGCGGGCGGCTTTCGCGAGGTGCCGTTCTCGCCCGCGCTGTTCAGCTTCGAGCCGCGGTATTTCGACGCCATCCCGGACACGGCCCCGGGCGCGGGGTTCTCCGGGCTGCGGCTGCGGTATCCGTTGAACGCGCCCGACGTCATGGACGAGGTGATGGTCGTTCAGGGGGCCAGCTATTTCCGGGCGATCGGGCGGGCGATGGCCTATGGCCTGTCGGCGCGGGCCGTCGCGCTTGGCACCGGCGGGTCATCGCCCGAGGAGTTTCCGCGCTTCACCCGGCTGCGCCTGCATGCCGCGCAGGGCGATGCGATCCGGATGGAAGGCGTGATCGACAGCCCCTCGCTGGCCGGGCATATCGACATGACCCTGCGACCGGGCGACGATAGCCGGATGGACATCACCGTCACGGTGATGCCACGCCGGGATATCGCGGATATCGGGGTGGCACCGCTGACGTCTATGTACCTGAAGGGGCCGATGCGCGCGGCGGTGTCGGATGATTTCCGCCCGCGCGTCCATGACAGCGACGTGCTGATTATCGAGAACGGCCCGGGTGAGCATCTGTGGCGGCCCATCGCCAATCCCGCCGGGTTGCAGACCTCGGCCTTTGTGGATGACGGGCCGGTCAGCTTTGGCCTGTACCAGACCCCGCGCGCCTACGAGGATTTTCAGGATACCGAGGCGCGGTATCACGACCGGCCCTCGGCCGTCGTGCGACCGCACGGCGATTGGGGCAAGGGGGCGGTGGTTCTTGTCGAGATCCCGACCGATACCGAGTTCATGGACAATATCGTGGCCTTCTGGCGGCCCGAGACGCCTTTGCGTGCAGGCAGCGAACATCGCTTTGGCTACGATCTGGACTGGACGCTGTCTGCGCCCGGTCCCGGCGCGGGGCCGCGAATCGTGCAAAGCCGCAGCGGGCGCGAGCATGACCGCCCGGGGACCCGGCGTTTCGTGATCGATCTGGACGGTGTCGCCGACGATCTGACACCGGACATATCAGCCAGTGGCGCAGCGGAAATCAGCGGTGCCGCGCTTTTTCCGCTGCCGGGTGACAGGGGCATGCGCCTGACCTTTCTGATGGCGCCGCAAGACAGCCATCCCGTGGAACTGCGCGTGGGTTTGCGCGATGGGGCCGGGGCGGCGGCTGGCCCTGTCTGGCTCCATCGCTGGACCCGCGCGCGCGACGGCGGCGTCTGACGGCCAGCACGTCATGTGCCGGGATCGGCATGAACCACAGTACCCCTGAAACGTCGCGACCGCGTCGCGTGGATGGGTGTGCGCTGCATCCGCGCGGTGAAAATCGACTTGAATGCAGGGCATGTCGTTGGCAGCTTGTGGCGGTTGGCGTTCTGCTTGGGGAATGTCCGAAAGAGCGAGGACACGCATGCAGCCTTTGGCCGAATTTCCGGACATCCGCAGATGACTGCCGTTCCCGCCCGACCCTGGCTGGTGCTGGCGGGGCTGGCACTGGGACTGACCGTGACCAACGGGTTTGCGCGCTTTGCCTATGGCCTGCTGCTGCCCGCGATGCGGTCCGAGATGGGGTGGAACTTCGCGCAGGCCGGATGGCTGAACACGGCCAACGCGCTGGGGTATGTCGCGGGTGCGGTTCTGACCATGGTGCTGATCCGGCACATGTCGCCCGCGCGGCTGTTCGCCTTCGGGCTGGTTGCCACAACGCTGGCGCTTCTGGCGACCGGGCTGAATGCCGCGCTGTGGTGGCAGACGGTCTGGCGGGTACTGGCGGGCGTGTTCGGCGCCATGTCGTTCTCGACCGCCGGGGCACTGGCTGCGGGGTTGTTCCGCGACGATCCACGCCGCAACGCGCTGGCCATCGCGATCCTGTTCGGCTCTGGCGGGGGGCTGGGCATCGTGCTGGCCGGCGCCGCCCTGCCCTTGATGCTGGACGCCTATGGCCCGGGTGCATGGCCGCTTGGCTGGGTCGCGATCGGCATCGCCAGCGCCCTGTGCGTGCCGCTGGGCCTGTGGTCGGCGGCCCAACTGCGCCCGCCGGTGCAGGCACAGCCCACGCCGCTGCCGCTGCCGCTGCGGCGTATCCTGCCGGAGCTGGCGGGATATGCCGGGTTCGGCATGGGCTATATCGTCTACCTGACGTTCCTGTCGGCATGGATGGCCGAACAGGCCGCGGGTGCGGGGTTTGTCGCGCTGGTCTGGGTCATTCTGGGCCTGTGCATCTGCGTGTCGCCGCTGGTGTGGCGGCCGATCCTGTCGCGCCACGCCTCGGGCGTGCCGCTGGCGCTGATCCTGATCTGCATCGCCATCGGGTCCGCCCTGCCCGTGGTGCTGCCCAACAACGCCACACTGTTGGTGTCGGCGGTCGTGTTCGGCCTGTCGGTGTTCATGGCCCCGGGGGCGGTCACCAGCTTTGCGCGCCAGAACCTGCCCCCCGAAAGCTGGGGGCGGGCGATCGGCCTGTTCACGGTGGTCTTTGCCGTGGCGCAGACACTGGGCCCCTATGGCGCGGGGCTGGTCGGGGATTCCTTTGACAACATCGGTGTCAGCCTTGTCGCTGCCGCCGGCCTGTTGCTGGTCGGCGCGGGCCTGGCGTTGATGCAAAAACCGCTTTGAGTTTGGAAAGTCCCGCCCCTGCGTGTGAACCGTCGGGGCGGGGATTCATTGTCGGATGGTCTATTCCGCCACGCAATCGGCGAAATACCGGATCTCGCCGTCTTCGCCCGTCTCCTGCACCAACCCGTGAATGTCGGTTTCAAACCCCGGACATTCGCGCGCGAAGGCGCGGTTGAACTTGAGGTAATCGACGATCTTGCGGTTGAACACCTCGCCCGGGATCAGCAGGGGAATGCCCGGCGGATAGGGGGTGACAAGGCTGGTGGTGATGCGCCCCTCAAGCTGCTCGATCGGGACGCGCTGGGTCGTGCGCCGGGCGATATGGGCATAGGCGTCGCTGGGTTTCATCGCCGGGGTCAGGTCGCTCAGGTAGATCTCGGTCGACAGGATGGCCACGTCATACTTGGCGTATTGCGTGTGCACATGCTGGCACAGATCGCGCAGGCCCATCTTTTCGTAGCGCGGATGCTTGGCGCAGAATTCCGGCATCGCGCGCCACATCGGCTGGTTCTTGGCGTGATCGTCCTTGAACTGCTGCAACGCGGTCAGCAGCGTGTTCCAGCGGCCCTTGGTGATGCCGATGGTGAACATGATGAAAAAGCTGTAAAGCCCTGTTTTTTCGACAACAACCCCATGTTCGGCAAGGTACTTCGTCACGATCGAGGCGGGGATGCCTGTGTCTTCGAACCGGCCATCCAGATTCAGGCCCGGCGTGATGATCGTTGCCTTGATCGGGTCCAGCATGTTGAACCCGGGGGCCATGTCGCCAAAGCCGTGCCAGCTGTCTTCGCCATCGGCGGGCTGCACACCATCCGCATCCGTACGCTTCAGGACCCAGTCCTTGGTGCGCCCGATCCCCTCTTCGATCAGGTCGTCCGGGCCCCAGACCTTGAACCACCAGTCGTCGTCTCCGTATTCCTCATCCACCTTGCGCATGGCGCGGCGGAAATCCAGCGCCTCTTCGATGCTTTCCTCGACCAGCGCGGTGCCGCCCGGCGGCTCCATCATCGCCGCCGCCACATCGCAGCTTGCAATGATGCTGTATTGCGGGCTGGTCGAGATGTGCATCAGATACGCCTCGTTGAACAGGTGCCGGTCCAGCGGCGTGTCCTGGCTGTCCTGCACCAGAACGTGGCTGGCCTGACTGATCCCGGCCAGCAGCTTGTGGATGGACTGGGTGGCATAGGTGACCGAATGCCTGGGCCGCTCGCGCTTGCGCCCCATCGAGTGGAAATCGGCGTAGAAGGGGTGAAACGCTGCGTGCGGCAGCCACGCCTCGTCGAAATTCAGGTTGTCGACATAGCCGTCGAGCAGGCCCTTGATCGTCTCGGTGTTGTACAACACGCCATCGTATGTCGATTGCGTCAGCGTCATGATGCGCGGCTTGACCGTGTCGGCATCGACGCCCGCCAGCAGCGGATTGGCGCGGATCTTGGCCTTGATCGCATCGACCTCGAAGGCGCTTTGCTGGATCGGGCCGATGATGCCCCAATGGTTGCGCGTGGGTTTCAGGAACACGGGCACCGCGCCGGTCATGATGATGCTGTGCAGGATGGATTTGTGGCAGTTGCGGTCCACCACAACCACGTCATCGGGGGCGACCGTATGGTGCCAGACCATCTTGTTGCTGGTCGATGTGCCGTTGGTCACGAAAAAGCAGTGATCGGCGTTGAAGATGCGCGCCGCGTTGCGTTCGCTTGCCCCAATGGCACCGTTGTGGTCCAGCAACTGCCCCAGCTCCTCGACCGAGTTGCAGACATCTGCGCGCAGCATGTTTTCACCGTAGAACTGGTGATACATCTGCCCGATCGGACTTTTGAGGAACGCGACACCGCCGGAATGTCCCGGGCAGTGCCAAGAATACGAGCCGTCCTCGGCGTAATCCAGCAGCGCCTTGAAAAACGGCGGCTGGATGCCTTCAAGATAGGATTTCGCCTCGCGGATGATGTGCTTGGCGACGAACTCGGGCGTATCCTCGAACATGTGGATGAAGCCGTGCAATTCGCGCAGGATGTCGTTGGGCAGGTGGCGGCTGGTCTTGGTCTCGCCGTAGACATAGATCGGCACATCCTCGTTCTTCCAGCGGACTTCCTCGATGAAGCTGCGCAGGTTCAGGACCGCCGGGTCAAGGTCGGGGCCGGGGCTGAATTCCTCGTCGTCGATGGACAGCACAAAGGCGCTGGCGCGCGACTGCTGCTGCGCGAATTTCGACAGATCGCCATAGCTGGTGACGCCCAGAACCTCGAACCCTTCCTTTTCGATCGCTTCGGCCATCGCACGGATGCCAAGCCCGGACGAGTTTTCGGACCGGAAATCTTCGTCGATGATGATGATGGGGAAGCGGAATTTCATGGATGTGACCTCGGGGGCGCTGTGGACGTGGAACGCACAGGGCGGATTGTGTTGCGACGCGGCCCGCGTTCTGTGCCGCCGCATCAGCCCGAGTGTGTTTCCGTTACGGGGCGCGCCGTCAAGGGCAGAGATCAGCTGCGCATCAAGGGCCTGCACCCATCACAGGATGCAGGCCCAAAGGGCGACCGGGTCGCGGGCAGCTCTGAAGTATGACGTTCAAGTCCCTGTCAGGGCAGAAAAATCGCCTTGACGTTGACAAACTCCTTCATGCCGAACCCGCCGTGTTCGCGCCCGTAACCGGAGTCCTTGACCCCGCCAAAGGGCATGTTGGGATCGGCCGCTCCAAAAGAATTGATGCGGACCATGCCGGTGTCGAAATGATCGCGCGCCAGCCTCAGGGCGTGTTCCTCGTCCTTGCAGAAGATCCCGCCACCAAGGCCATAGCGGCTTTCATTGGCCAGACGCATGGCGTCCTCGTCATCCTTGGCGCGGATGATGGACGCGACCGGGCCAAAGATCTCGTCATCATAGGCCGGCATTCCGGGTGCAAGATCGGCCAGCACCGTGGCCGGGTAATAGGCACCCTCACGATCCGCCGCTTCGCCACCGCACAGGATCCTGGCTCCCTTGGCGACGCTGGCGGCCACCTGGTCTTTGACCGTATCCAACTGATCCTTGCTGGACAGCGGGCCAAGCTGCACATCGTCATCGGTGGGATCGCCCATGGTGATCTTCTGCATTTGCGCGACATAGGCCTCGACAAAGGCATCATGGACCTTGTCGGTCACGATGAAGCGTTTGGCCGAAACGCAGGTTTGGCCGTTGTTGTACAACCTCCCCATGACCGAGAATTTCACCGCCGTCTCGATGTCGGCATCCTCCAGCACAAGGTAGGCGTCATTCGATCCCAGTTCGAGAACGGTCTTTTTAAGCGCCTTGGCTGCCGTGGCCCCGATATGCCGACCGGCGTCATCGCTGCCCGTCATCGTCACGCCGCGCACCAAGGGGTGCGTGATCAGCGCGTCGCTGGTGTCGTGACCGATCACGATGACCTGAAACAGGTCTTTCGGCAGACCCGCCTCGATGCACAACTCGCGCAGGCGCAGGCCCGACCCGGTGCAGATGCTTGCGTGTTTCAGAACGCAACCGTTGCCCGCCATCAGGTTGGCGGCCAGCACGCGGATCGGCTGATACAGCGGGAAATTCCAAGGCTGGATCGAGTAGATCACGCCGATCGGCTGATAGGTGACAACGCCGCGCTTGGCCTCGGGGCCGTGGGTGCGTTTCTCATCGGCCAGCGCATCGGGGCCGGTCTGGGCCGTATAATCAAGGATCGCGGCACAGATTTCGACCTCGGTCTGCCCGTCTTTCAGCAGCTTGCCGGTCTCGCGCGTCATCAGCGCGGCCAGCTCATCGGCATTGTCGCGCAGCTTTTGCGCGATCTTCGTCAGATAGGGCGCGCGTTCCTGATGGCTCAGCTTGCGCCATTCCAGAAACGCGGCATGGCAGGCTTCCACCCGGTCGGTGGCCTGTTGCTGTGTCATGACATCATAAGATTGCAGGTCTTCGCCGGTTGCCGGATTGATGGTCGTGATCTTGGACATTGTGGCTCCTTCTGGGTCTGGCAGGGCAACGCGTGGGCGGGTCATTCGTTCCCTACCCGCATATGTCGGCGGTGTTGGCCGCGGGGCACTGCGGGGGGGCACGATTGAAAAGCGGTCGGGATGCAACCAAAGTGGCTGCGGATCGTTGTTCCGTCAGCAACCTGACAAAGGAGAGTTCAGACATGAGCACCAAGGCACTTTTCATCACCGGCGCCTCCAGCGGCATCGGCGCGGCCACGGCCCGTCTGGCGGTTGCGAAGGGCTGGCATGTCGGGCTGTTCGCGCGGTCCAAGGACAAGCTTGAGGCGCTGGCCGACGAGTTGGGTGACAAGGCGGTCGTCCTGCCGGGTGACGTCACGAAGCTGGAGGATATCAAGTCCGCGATTGCGGACTTTGTCGCCAAGACCGGCGGGCTTGATGCTGCTTTCGCCAATGCCGGCATGGGGCTTTCGGCGGCCGGCACCGACGCGGGCGATCCCGAGGAGTGGGAGCAGATGGTGAGCGTTAACATACTGGGCGTTCTGTGGACCGCCAAGGCCGCGATGCCGCACCTGAAAGAGCGCGCCGGGCATCTTTTGCTGACCGGGTCCGCCGCAGGCCGGCGCCATATCTCGGGCTCGGTCTATGGCGCGTCCAAGTGGTTCGTGCACGGCTATGGCGGCAACCTTTCCGAAGAAATGAAAGAGTTCGGTGGGCGCTGCACCATCATCGCGCCGGGCATGGTTGATACGCCGTTCTTTGACGAACCCAAGCCGGACAAGCTGCAACCCGACGACGTGGCGCGGGCGGCGGTCTACGCCCTCGAGTCCGACCCGCGTTGTGCCGTGAATGAAATCTTCCTGATGCCGACACAATGAGCGCGCGCCGGGCCACGCGGCAGGCCCGGACCTGGCAGGAAAAGTCGGAACAGCCCGTCAGCTTTCCAACCCCCCGCGCGCCAGACGATTAAGGGTTGATCCCCCAAGCCGCGCAGCCTAGAACGGCGCAAATTTCTTCAGGCCGCCATCCGGGCGGCCTGTCATCTTATGCGAGGAAAATAATGCAAGTCACCGAAACCCTGAATGACGGCCTCAAGCGCGGGTACGAGATCACCGTGACCGCCGCCGAACTGGATGCCAAGGTCCACGAAAAGCTGGTCGATGCCCAGCCCGAGATCGAGATGAAGGGCTTTCGCAAGGGCAAGGTGCCTATGGCACTGCTGAAAAAGCAATTCGGCCAGCGTCTGCTGGGCGAGGCCATGCAAGAGGCCGTCGATGGCGCCATGTCCGAACATTTCGAAACCACCGGCGATCGCCCCGCGATGCAGCCCGGCGTCGAGATGGTCGAGGGTGAATCCTGGAAAGAAGGCGATGACGTCAAGGTCAACCTGACCTACGAGGCGCTGCCCGACATCCCCGAGACCGACCTGAGCGGGATCGAGCTGGAGCGGATGGTCGTCAAGGCCGAAGACAGCGCCGTGACCGAAGCTCTGCAAAGCCTGGCCGACAACGCCAAGGATTTCGAGGCCCGCGCCGAAGGCGAAGCCGCGCAGGACGGCGATCAGGTCGTGATCGATTTCGTCGGCAAGGTCGATGGCGAGGCATTCGAAGGCGGCGCGGCCGAGGATTACCCGCTGGTGATCGGCTCGGGTTCGTTCATCCCCGGCTTCGAAGAGCAGCTGGTCGGCGTCAAGGCTGGCGACGAAAAGAACGTCGAAGTGTCTTTCCCCGATGATTACGGTGCCGAGAACCTCAAGGGCAAGGCCGCCGTGTTCGAATGCGTCATCAAGGAGGTCAAGGCCCCCAAGGCAGCCGAGATCGACGACGAGCTGGCCAAGAAATACGGGGCCGAGGATCTGGAGGCGCTGAAGGCGCAGATCTCGGAGCGGCTTGAGGCCGAATACGCCGGTGCCGCCCGCGCGGTGATCAAGCGCGCGCTGCTGGACAAGCTGGATGATGCGGTGAAATTCGATCTGCCCCCCAGCCTGGTCGAGGCCGAGGCCAAGCAGATCGCGCATCAGCTGTGGCATGAGGAAAACCCCGAGGTCGAAGGCCATGACCATGCGCCCGTCGAGCCCACGGAAGAGCACAATCGCCTGGCCGAGCGCCGCGTGCGTCTGGGCCTGCTGCTGGCCGAGATCGGTCGCAAGGCCGAGATCGAGGTCACCGATGCCGAGATGACCCAGGCGATCATGGCGCAGGCGCGCCAGTATCCGGGGCAGGAGCGTCAGTTCTTCGAATTCATCCAGCAGAACCAGCAGATGCAGCAGCAGCTGCGCGCGCCCATCTTCGAAGACAAGGTGGTCGATCACGTGCTCGAGCAGACCAACGTGACCGAGAAAGAGGTCACCAGGGACGATCTGGAAAAGGCCATCGAGGCGCTGGACGAAGAATGATCGCTGTCTGAACGGATTGCGTATCGGGCCGCCCCAACCGGGGCGGCCTTTTTCGTTTGCGCCCGGACGTCAGGGTTGACGCATGGGCATCGGGCACCGACCGTGCAGCAAACTGCAACGGAGGCCCGCATGACCCATACATCCTTTACCCCGGACGCATTCCGCGCGTTTCGCGCCGATGACCGGCCCGGTCCGATCCACATGCTGAACCTGATCAAATTGCGCGAGCAGGCAGAGTATCCGGATGGCCGCGTGGCGACGGGGGCCGAGGCCTATGCCGCCTATGGTCGCGACAGCGCGCCGGTGTTCCAGCGGCTGGGCGGGCGGATCGTGTGGCGCGGACGGATGGAGCAGATGCTGATCGGTCCGGGGGACGAGGCGTGGGATCTGTGCTTCATCGCCGAATACCCCGGCCCGGATGCCTTTGCCGCGATGATCAAGGATCCCGAGTATCGCCGCGCGATGGAGCATCGGCAGGCCGCCGTGGCCGACAGCCGCCTTGTGCGCATGGCCCCGCTGGACACCGGCGGAAACTTTGGCGAGTAGCCTCCGCGCATGAAAAAAGCCGCCCGGAGCATCCCCCGGGCGGCCTTGAATGACACCAAACTGTCGTTCAGCGGTCTTCGTCGTCGCTCGCGGCGCGGGCCACGGGCTCCAGATCGTCGTCGTCATCGGCGGCGCTGCCGATATCGTCGAACAGTTCCGCGATCTCGTATTCTGCTGCGGCCTCTTCTTCGGCGGCGGCATCCTGGATCGATTTGCCCGACGCCTGCAACTCGGCCTCTTCGGGCGAGCGTGCGACGTTCAGCATCATGGTGACCATGACCTCGGGGTGCAGGTGCACCTCGACCTCGTGCAGACCCAGTTCCTTGATCGGCGCGCGGATGATCACCTGTTTGCGATCGATGGTGAAGCCTTCTTCGGTGGCGACGTTCGATGCGTCACGGGTGGTGACCGAGCCATAAAGGCTGCCGCCGTCCGATGCCTGGCGAATCACGATGAACGTCTGACCGTCCAGCTTTTCGCCAAGGGCCTCGGCCTCCTTGCGGGTTTCAAGATTGTTCGCCTCAAGCTGCGCCTTCTGCGCCTCGAAAGACTTGATGTTGTCCTCGGAGGCGACCAGCGCCTTCTTCTGCAACAGCAGGTAGTTGCGCGCAAAGCCGGGTTTGACGTCGACGACGTCGCCCATCTGGCCCAGCTTGGCCACGCGTTCCAGCAGGATAACTTGCATTGCTCTCTCCTTACTTCACGGCGTAGGGCAGCAGGGCCAGGAACCGCGCGCGCTTGATCGCACGGGCCAGTTCACGCTGCTTTTTCTGGGAAACGGCGGTGATGCGCGACGGCACGATCTTGCCGCGCTCGCTGACATAGCGCTGCAGCAGGCGGGTGTCTTTGTAGTCGATCGCCGGTGCGTTGTCGCCCGAGAAGGGGCAGACCTTGCGGCGGCGGAAAAATGGTTTAGCGGCCATGGGTTATGTCCTTGTTCCTGAGGCTGTTGATCAACGACGTTCGCGGCGTTCGCGGCGTTCGCCGCGATCGCCACGGTCACCACGATCGCCCCGGTCACCGCGCTCTTCGCGCTTTTGCATCTGCACCGACGGGCCTTCGGAATGCGCATCGACCTTGATGGTCAGCACGCGCATCACGTCATCATGCAGGCGCATCAGGCGCTCCATCTCCTGCACGGCCGTCGCGGGGGCGTCGGTGCGCAGAAAGGCGTAATGGCCCTTGCGGTTCTTGTTGATCTTGTAGGCCATCGTCTTGACGCCCCAGTACTCGCTGTCAACGACGGTGCCGCCGTTGTCCGCAAGAACGGTGCCAAAATGTTCGACAAGGCCCTCGGCCTGTGCGCTGGACAGATCCTGGCGCGAGATAAAGACATGCTCGTAGAGCGGCATGTGTGCTCCTGTTCATTTTCATGCGCATTTCATAGCAGGGCCAAACCTTTCCGCGACCCCGCACGAGAGACTGCGCCGTTTCGAAAAACCTGCGGAAAGGATGGTCGCGGATACACCGGATCGCCGCGCCGCGCAAGGGCGGGTGATGACCGGATGGGGCTGACCCGTCTTTTCCCCGTGTTTGCCCCATTCCTGCCGTTTTCTGCGCGCAAAGGTAGTATCAAGGTTAACACAGCGGAGGATGCTATCATGGTCGCCTTGCCTTACAAGCCCGACAGCCAGCAGCTTGGTCAACTCCGGCGGTCCCAGACCGTGGGCACCGTTCTGGCCGCGTCGATGCGCTTTGCGGGCGTGGTGTTGATCCTGTCGTCACTTGGTATCTGGCTGGTACCGGCAACGTCGGGCGACGGGATGGTCGTATTCATGAAACTTCTGGTTTCGGTCATGTCTGCCTGCGTGGGCGCGGTTCTGATCAATTGGGGCCAGACCAGCACCAGCGATGAAATCCACATGGATACCGAGGCCCGGCAACTGGCCCATATCCAGCGCAACGGGGCAGGGATCACCCGCATCCGTGCGCGCCATGATTTCGATGATGTCGCCGATATTCGGATGACCGATGGCAACCTGACCGTGATCGGCAAATGCGGTCTGGTGCTGGTGCAACTCCCGGTCGAAAGCTTGGAGAATCTGGATGTCATGCGCGGCGCTCTGCGCGGGGATGGCGCGCAAGCCGCCTGAGCGCGCAACGCTTCACAGGGCCTGTGGATTTCTGCGGAATTGTCCCCGGCGCGTCCGGGGACCATGTGTTGGGCAAGCCGTGCGACCCACGGCAGTCCGACAGCAACAAAGGAATGACCATGACCCGTTTTCTGGCCGCAACCGCGCTGACCGGCGCGATGATGACCGCAACCGCCGCCTATGCCGAGCCTGAACAGTATGTGCTGGATGCCAGCCACAGCCAGATCCTGTTCTCTTATGATCACATGGGGTTTTCGACCACATGGAACATGTTCTCGGGCTTTGACGGCGAGATCATGTTCGATCAGGAAGACCCCGCAAACTCGTCCGTCACCGTGTCCTTTCCGGTGACAACGCTGCTGACCGGCTGGGAAGAGCGGTTCAACCACTTCATGTCCGATGATTTCTTCGGCGCGGATGAGAACGAGACCGTGACCTTTACCTCGACCGGGATCGAAGTGACCGGCGACACTACCGCCCTGATCACGGGCGACTTCACGCTCAACGGCATCACCCAGCCCGTCACGCTGGACGCCGAGCTGACGCAGGCTGGCAGCCACCCGATCGAGAACAAGCCCTGGGCCGGTTTCTCGGCCACCACCACGCTCAAGCGCAGCGATTTCGACATGGGCATGTTCGCCCCCGTCGTGGGTGACGAGGTCGATGTGCAGATCTCGATCGAGGCGATGAAGGCCGAGTGATCGCGACCTGATCCTCTTCGAGACAAATCAAAGGGCCGCCGGGCATTACCCGCGCGGCCCTTTCCTGTGCTGACGCCCCGATCAGTGTTTCCTCTCTCTGAAAATATCCTGTGAGGGTGAGGCCGAAGGCCGAGGGGGGCAGCGCCCCCTTTGCGCCCTCGATCCGCGCCCAAGGCTGCGGCAGGGGCGGTTCCGCGCCATCCTTGGTCGCCACGGCTGCACCTCCTGCGCCGGCCCAGACGCCATGCTCCACGGCACCCGGAGGCGGATTCACCTGCGCGGCATCATCCGGGCCGGTGTGTCCACCGTCGCTGCAGCCGATGCTTCAGGAGACTGCAGATTGCGGGTGGCCAGCGCCTATTCGGGGCGCGTGGCGGTCAGGGTGACCTGCACCCCGACGCCAAAGCCCAACTGCCCCTCATCGGTCATCTGGTCACCGATGCCAAAGTCCCGGCGGTCCAGCGTCAGGCCGCCCTCCATCTTGGCGGTGCCGTCGGTGATCTCCAGATCAAAGGGCAGGGTGGCGGGCATCGACTGATCCTTTATCGTGACAGTGCCGGTGGCGGCGTAGGCGCGATCGTCGCCGTCAGATGGCGCGATGTCGGCCTGGAACCGCGCGGTTTCAAAGGTGTCTACATCGAAATACTCGGGCCCCATCGCCTGATCGGTGACCGTGCCAAGCGTGAGAGAGCCGATGGCGATGGTCACATCCACCTCGCCCGTGCCGCTGTCAGGGTCAAAGGCGATATCGGCCTGCCATTGACCGAACTGGCCCTGCACGGCGCTGCCGAACTGCTGCACGGTGATGGCCAGCGTGCCGTCCTGCACCTGCCACTCGCCGCCGCCTTGGGTCAGGCTGGCGGTCACCGGGGTCTGTGCGGCGCTGCCCATCACGCCCCAGCCCAGCACGCCTGCCCAGATCGCCACGGCGACTGCGGCGGGCAGGGCATGGCCTGGCTGGCGCAGCGAGGGCGCGGCCTCGGACCGCCCGGGCAGCATCCGGCGCAGGGTGTCGTCGCGGTCGACAAGGTGATGTTTCAGCGCGCCCGCGATGTGCAGCACAAGGGCGGCGATCAGCACCCGGGTCGCCAGCCAGTGCACGGCGGTGGCTGCCTGTGCCACCGCATCCGATTGCGGCACGAAGGGCAGGGTCTGCCCCAGCGGCCACCAGATCGGCGCATAGCCTGCCACCGCGGCATGATGCACCCAGCCCGACAGCGGCACGATCACCAGCGCCGCGTAAAGCGCCCAGTGAATCACCCCGGCCACAAACGCCTCGGCGGGCTTGTCGCCATTGGGCAGGCCCGGCTTGGGTTGTGCTATGGCCCACAGGATGCGCAACAGGGCCACGAAGAACACCGCCACGCCAATGGTCTTGTGCAGCGAGAACAGCGTGGCGACACGGGCCAGCGCCGCGCTGTCCTGCGCGTCGATGCCATGGGCCATGTTGGTCGCCACCAGCCCAAGCGGCAGGTTGGTCAGGATCATCAGGGCGGTCAGCCAGTGAAACAGCTTTGCGGTGCCGCCATAGCGGGTTGCGGTGTTCTGCGCGGGCATCTGGATCTCCTGATCTGTTGGGCGGCAATGTAGGCAGTTGCGCGCGGCGGACCATTGCCTGCGTCGCACAGCCGCCGTGCAGCGATGCGCGGGGCGCAGTTGCGCGGGGCCATCGTGCAGGTTATGCCGGGCCAACAGCGATAAAGAGGGGCAAGACATCATGAGCCGCGCATTCATATTCCCCGGGCAGGGCGCCCAGACCATCGGCATGGGCCGCGATCTGGCGCAGGCCTATCCCGCCGCCAAAGCCGTGTTCGACGAGGTGGACGAGGCCCTGGGCGAAAGCCTGTCTTCGCTGATCTGGGAAGGCGAGGCCGATGCGCTGACCCTGACGCAGAACGCGCAGCCCGCGCTGATGGCCACGTCGATGGCCGCGATGCGCGCGCTGGAGGCCGAAGGGGTCGAGGTGACGGCGGCCAGTTTCGTGGCGGGTCATTCGCTGGGCGAATACTCGGCGCTGGCGGCATCGGGTGCCATCACGCTGGCAGATACCGCGCGGCTGCTGCGCATCCGGGGGCAGGCGATGCAACAGGCGGTGCCGGTGGGGGTGGGCGCGATGGCGGCCCTGCTGGGGCTGGATTTCGAAACCGCCCGTGCCGTGGCCGACGAGGCCGCGCAGGGAGAGGTCTGTCAGGCGGCGAATGACAATGACCCTGCGCAGGTCGTGGTGTCGGGGCACAAGGCCGCGGTGGAACGCGCGCTGGACATCGCCAAGGCCAAGGGGGCCAAGCGCGCGCTGCTGCTGCCGGTCAGCGCCCCGTTCCATTGCACGCTCATGCAGCCCGCCGCCGAGACGATGCAGGCCGCGTTGGCAGATGTGGCGATTGCCGCGCCTGCCGTGCCGCTGGTGGCCAATGTGCGCGCCGAGGCGGTCAGCGACCCCGACACGATCCGCGCATTGCTGGTCGAACAGGTCACAGGCTCGGTCCGGTGGCGCGAAAGCGTGGCGTGGATGCACGGGCAGGGCGTGACGGAGATGTGGGAAATCGGTGCCGGCAAGGCGCTGTCGGGCATGGTGCGCCGCATCGCCCGCGAGATCGAGTGCCGCGCGGTGGGCACGTCTGATGATGTGACGGCGGCGGCGGCGAGCCTGAAAGGCTAGGCGGCGCAGCGTGGTGCTGGAACAACGAAAGGAAGAGAGATGTTCGATCTGACAGGGAAATGCGCGCTGATCACCGGCGCGTCGGGCGGGATCGGTGGTGCCATCGCCACGGCGTTGCACGGGGCGGGGGCCACGGTGGGCCTTTCGGGTACGCGGGTCGAGCCGCTGGAGGCGCTGGCGGCAGAGCTGGGCGAACGCGCCCATGTGCTGCCGTGCAATCTGTCCGACCCGGACGCGGTCGATGCCCTGCCCAAGCAGGCGGTCGCGGCGATGGGCGCGGTGGATATCCTGGTCAACAACGCCGGGATCACCCGCGATCAGCTGTTTATGCGGATGTCGGATGACGAATGGCAGTCGGTGATCGACGTGAACCTGACCGCCGCGATGCGGCTGTGCCGGGGTGTCATGCGCCCGATGATGAAGTCGCGTTGGGGGCGGATCGTGAATATCTCGTCCGTGGTGGGGGCCATCGGCAACCCCGGTCAGGCGAATTACGCGGCGGCCAAGGCCGGTCTGGTGGGCATGACGAAATCCATCGCCTACGAGGTGGCCAGCCGCGGCATCACCGCCAATGCGGTGGCGCCGGGGTTCATCGCCACGGCGATGACCGACAAGCTGACCGAGGATCAGAAAGCCAAGATCTACGAACAGATCCCCGCCGGGCGGATGGGCACGCCGGAAGAGATCGCCGCTGCGGTGCTGTACCTGGCCAGCCCCGAGGCAGGGTATGTGACGGGGTCCACGCTGCATGTGAATGGCGGCATGGCGATGCTGTGACCCGCGCGCGCTGCAGGGATTCGGCGTTGCGCGGGCACAAGGGGGGGCGCGTCCCCTGCGAAGCGGCCGGCGTGCGGTGATTTTCTGGCGGCGTCAGGTCTGGCAGGGCAATGTATTTTACATTTGAAAACAATGTCCTGGAAATTCCATTGGCAACAGCCTTGCGTGATTTTTCTCTTGCGCCGACACCCATGCAGGGCCAGTTTGAGCGGCATGTGAAAGCGTTTGCCTTGGTTGCAGCATGTGCTATAGGCCTCGCAGTCGAACCTTGGGAAAGGCGTATGCCGATCCCGAAGCGGGGCCTTTGAAAACCCGCCCGGGCCGAACCCGGGCACAAGATTGCCACCCCCGCAGGGCGAGGGCAGAAACGGGCGGAGCGGCCCATGAAGTTGTGAGGACTGGACCATGAGCGATATCGCAGATCGCGTGAAGAAAATCGTTGTCGAGCATCTGGGCGTCGAAGAGGACAAGGTGACCGAAAACGCCTCGTTCATCGACGATCTGGGCGCGGACAGCCTGGACACCGTGGAACTGGTGATGGCCTTCGAAGAAGAGTTCGGCATCGAGATTCCTGACGACGCGGCCGAGACCATTCAGACTTTCGGCGATGCGGTGAAATTCATCACCGAGGCGCAGTAAGACTTTAACGCGCCTTTCTGTGTGTGCAGGCCCTCGCCGGATCGGCGGGGGTTGTTGCGTTGCCGGGCTGGCAATCGGTCGCGCATCGGGGGCGGCTGCCCTCTTGCCCCGGTCGGGCCGGTCGGGGTAAGAGCGGAAAAAGCGAATTGAGGGGGCAGCACTATGCGTCGTGTCGTTGTAACCGGGCTGGGCCTTGTCACACCCTTGGCCTGCGGAGTCGAGGAAACCTGGGCGCGCCTGCTGGACGGGCAGTCAGGGGCCGGGCCGATCACGCGGTTCAATCCGGAACGGGTGCAGACCCGTTATGCCTGTCAGGTGCCATTGGGAGATGGCAGCGACGGCACGTTCAATGCCGACGACTGGATGGAGCCGAAAGAGCGGCGCAAGGTCGATGACTTTATCCTGTATGGCGTGGCGGCTGCCGATCAGGCGGTGCGTGATGCCGGATGGACCCCCGAGGACGAGGAAAGCCGGCTGCGCACTGGCGTGATGATCGGATCGGGGATCGGCGGGTTGCAGTCGATCGAGGCGACCACCAAGCTGATCGCCGAGAAAGGCCCGCGCCGGGTCTCGCCGTTCTTTATTCCGGGCGCGCTGATCAACCTGATCTCGGGACAGGTGAGCATCCGCTATGGCTTCAAGGGCCCCAACCACTCGGTCGTGACGGCCTGTTCGACCGGGGCGCATGCCATCGGCGATGCCGCGCGTCTGATCCAGTGGGGCGATGCCGATGTGATGGTGGCCGGCGGGGCCGAGGCGGCGATCTGCGAGATCGGGATTGCTGGTTTCAACGCCTGCAAGGCGCTGAGCACCAAGCGCGAGGATGACCCCAAGGCCGCAAGCCGCCCCTATGATGCCGACCGCGACGGGTTCGTGATGGGCGAGGGTGCGGGCATTGTCGTGCTGGAAGAGTATGAGCACGCCAAGGCGCGCGGGGCGAAGATCTATGCCGAGGTTCTGGGCTATGGGCTGTCGGGCGATGCCTATCACATCACGGCCCCGGCCGAGGATGGTGATGGCGGGTTCCGGTCAATGACCGCGGCGCTGGAGCGTGCCGGGCTGCAACCGTCGGACGTGGATTACATCAACGCGCATGGCACCAGCACGATGGCGGATGTGATCGAACTGGCCGCGGTTGAACGCCTGCTGGGCGAGGCTGTGGGCACGGCTACGATGTCATCGACGAAATCGGCCACCGGGCACCTGCTGGGGGCTGCGGGCGCGATCGAGGCGATATTCTCGATCCTGGCGATCCGCGATCAGGTGGCGCCGCCGACGATCAACCTGGACAACCCGGCGGTGGAAACCCCGCTGGACCTGGCACCCAATGCCAAGCGGGAGCGCAAGATCGACGTGGCATTGTCGAACAGCTTTGGCTTTGGCGGCACGAATGCCAGCCTGCTGGTCGGGAAGGTGACCTGATGTGGCGCAGTATTGCCTCGAACGGGATCACGTTTCTGATCGTCGCGCTGTTTCTGATGGCGGGTCTGATCCTGTGGGGGCAGCGGGAATACACCGCGCAGGGGCCCACCGAAACATCGGTCTGCGTGCGGGTGCCGTCGGGTGGCACCATGTCCGAGGTCAGCCGGGATCTTGAGGCGCAGGGCGTGATCACCAATGGCACGGTGTTTCGGCTTGGCGCGGATTACACCGACAAGACGCAGCGGCTGAAGGCCGGCAGCTTTCTGGTGCCCGAAAGCGCCAGCATGGCCGAGATCGTGGATATCGTCACCCGGGGCGGGGCCAGCACCTGTGGCACCGAAGTGGTGTACCGGATCGGGATCAACCGCATGCAGGTCGTCGTGCGCGAGCTTGATCCGGGCACCGGGCGCTATGTCGAGAACGCCGCCTTCGTGCCGGGCGAGGACGAGGTGCCCGAGACCTATACCCAGGTGCGCGCGCAAGGCGATACGCGCTATCGCGTGGCGCTGGCCGAGGGTGTGACAAGCTGGCAGGTGATCGAAGAGTTGAAGGATGTCGAGGTGCTGTCAGGCGAGGTGGCCGAGGTGCCGCCCGAGGGCAGCCTTGCCCCCGACAGTTACGAGGTGCGCGTGGGCGACGAGCGGTCGAGGCTGGTCGAACAGATGCAGCAGCGCCAGCAGACGATCCTGAGTGCGGCCTGGGAGGGGCGGGTCGATGGCCTGCCGCTGGCCAGCCCGGAAGAGGTGCTGATTCTGGCCTCGATCATCGAAAAGGAGACCGGCACACCGGACGAGCGTGGCGTGGTGGCCAGCGTGTTCGTGAACCGGCTGGAGCGGGGCATGCGGTTGCAGACCGACCCCACGGTGATCTACGGCATCACGCAGGGCGAAGGCATTCTGGGGCGCGGTCTGCGCCAAAGTGAGCTTCGCGCAGCAACCCCTTGGAATACCTATGTGATCGAAGGGCTGCCGCCCACGCCCATCGCCAATCCGGGGCGGGCCAGCATCGAGGCGGCGGTGAATCCGGATGATACCGATTTCGTGTTCTTCGTGGCCAGAACGCTGGACCCCAAGGACGGGCACAACTTTGCGGTCACGCTGGACGAGCATAATCGGAATGTCGCCGCCTATCGCAGGCTGGAAGCCGAGCGGAATTAACGGTCTGGCAAGTTGCCGGGTATTTTGACGGGCGTGGCGCAGGCTGCGCCCGTTGTGGTTTTCGAAAGGTGACTCCCTTCATTTTGGGCGCGGCACAAGAGTTGGTGGAGCCTTTCCGCAATTGTTAAGAAAGTGTAACGATACCGGACGGTTAGGCGGCGCAGTCGGGTGAAATCCGGTTGACAACAGCGCCCGGTCTAACGTATAGGTTGTGACATGCTGGAAGAGATGGGCAAGCGGCCCCGGGGTGACCCGGGCGCCGCTTTTTGCGTCTCGCTCGTGCGGAGGGACACACGCATGGGGCAAAGCGAGCAGAAAACATGAAAGCAGAGACTTCTGATGCGA
Organism: Lacimonas salitolerans; assembly: GCF_042677865.1. NCBI lineage: Bacteria > Pseudomonadati > Pseudomonadota > Alphaproteobacteria > Rhodobacterales > Paracoccaceae > Lacimonas > Lacimonas salitolerans. Next base: position 111,338 of record NZ_JBHUDD010000050.1, read on the forward strand.
ACGAGGGTTCCCTGAGCCGGGCGATCCGGGTCGTGGAAGAGCAGTTGCTCGGGATGACTACCGAGCTTTTGGAGCTTCAGCAAAAGGTGCGGCTGGGCGAGGTCGAGGCGTTGAAGGACAGCGCCAAGCTGACCCAGGAAATCCGCCACTGGCTGAAGATGGCACTGGATACGGAGCAAAGATGTGAAGAGCGCCGCAAGGAACAGCAAGGAATCGTCAACGAGTACGCCATCGACTTTGATCGCGCCCGCGCTGAGATCGGGTGCCGCATGGCTCGCCTGCGAACCCGAAGATGTCCAGCAAGAGTTTCTGAACGATCTGAGTGATCACGAACTGCTGGCTTTGCCGCATATCTTCGAATTCTGGGCGCTGGAGCACCAGTTGCCGCCCGAGGGCGACTGGCGGTCCTGGGTCATCATGGGGGGGCGTGGCGCGGGGAAAACCCGCGCCGGGGCCGAATGGGTGCGATCCCTGGTCGAGGGGCCGATGCCGCTGGACCCGGGGCGATGCGCGCGGGTGGCGATCGTGGGCGAAACGCTGGATCAGGCGCGCGAGGTCATGGTGTTCGGCGACAGCGGCATCCTGGCCTGTTCGCCACCCGACCGGCGGCCCACATGGCATGGCGGACGGCGGATGCTGATCTGGCCCAACGGGGCGACGGCACAGATATTCTCGGCGCATGAGCCCGAGGCGTTGCGCGGGCCGCAGTTTGATGCGGCCTGGGTGGATGAACTGGCCAAGTGGAAGCGCGGGCAGGAGGCGTGGGACATGCTGCAATTCGCGCTGCGGCTGGGGGAGAAGCCGCAGGTGTGCGTGACGACGACTCCGCGCAACGTTGGGGTTCTGAAGGACCTGCTGGAGCGGGACAGCACGGTGCAGACCCATGCGCCGACCGAGGCCAATGCTGCCAACCTGGCGCCCAGTTTCATGGAGGAGATGCGCGCGCGCTATGCCGACACGCGGCTGGGGCGGCAGGAGCTGGAGGGCGTGCTGATGGAGGATGCCGAGGGCGCGTTGTGGTCCCGCGACATGATCGAGGGCGCGCGGATTGCCGAGATGCCGGACCTGGACCGGATCGTGGTGGCGGTGGACCCGCCGGTGACGGGCCACGCGAAATCCGACGAATGCGGGATCGTGGTGGTGGGCGTGCGCCAATGCGGCGGGCCGCAGCATTGGCAGGCCTGCGTGCTGGAGGATGCCAGCATCAGCGCCGCGCGGCCCGACGTCTGGGCGCGCGCAGTGATCGCGGCGCGCGACAGGTGGGCGGCGGATTCGGTCGTGGCCGAGGTCAACCAGGGGGGCGACATGGTCGAGGCCGTGTTGCGTCAGGTCGATGCCATCGTGCCGCTGCGCAAGGTGCGCGCCAGCATCAACAAGCAGGCGCGGGCTGAGCCTGTGGCGGCTCTGTATGCGCAGGGGCGGGTCAGTCATCTGCGTGGATTTGGCCTGCTGGAGGATCAGATGTGCGCGATGACAACGGCGGGATTCGAGGGCACGGGCAGTCCTGACCGCTTGGATGCGCTGGTCTGGGCGCTGAGCGATCTGGTGATCGAACCGGCGGGCAAATGGCGCAACCCGACGGTGCGCGCGCTCTAGTCACCCGGAACCAAATTTGCCATCATTGATGTGAGGCGAACTTTGGGGGGTATGGCATGCGGGGTCGGGTATCTA